>JAGLMY010000080.1 GCA_023139775.1 bacterium | reverse complement strand
CACTTTTTGAGTATTATGCCCGGAAAACCTGGCTGACCTGATGGAAGGCTTGACCGCCTCCCACAAACGCATGGACGAGGGTTGCGTGTCCGCAGTGGTTCATGCCGCTGCCGTGGCTTATGGATTCGTTTTCCTTCATCCGTTCGAGGACGGCAATGGTCGAATCCATCGATTCCTGATCCACAATATTCTTGCCCGCCGAGGCTTTACGCCTAAGGGAATTATGTTTCCCGTATCGGCATCCATGCTGAATAATCTTTCCGATTATAATGCTTCCCTGGAGGCGTTTTCCCGGCCGCTCATGGCCCTGGTGGAATATTCACTCGACGAAGAGGGCCGCATGACCGTTCAGAACGATACGGCCCGGTGGTACAGCTACGTCGATATGACGTTCGAAGCTGAGGCGCTCTTCCGTTTCATCGAGCAGACCATAAATGCCGAACTCGCCGAAGAGCTAAAGTTCCTGGCGAACTACGACAAGACCAAGCGGGCTATCCAGGAGATCGTGGACATGCCTGACCGGCAGATTGATCTCTTCATCCGGTTCTGCCTGCAGAACAATAGCCGGCTCTCCGCGCAGAAACGCATAAGCCGCTTTGCTTCCTTGTCGGAGGATGAAATCTCCCGCATGGAACAGGCAATCCAGTCCGCTTACGGAAGCAATACACCGAATGATGTATAATGAATGAATGGTGGAAGCGACGGGAATCGAACCCGCGTCCGAAAGAACTCCTACTCGTATATCTACCTGCTTGTCCGCGTTGACTCATATAAAAGGTAACCCAAGAAAGGAGACTATTACTATGTGTCAACGATTCGTTTTTGGCACTTGCCGAGTTATCTTTAATGTGAGACAACGCAAACGCGCCCAAAGTTTGCATTTTGACAAAAACTTCCTTTTTAATGTTATAATACAAAAATACTGACATAAGTGTGAGGCCTGTATGAAAACCACTCTGGTTAAGATTCTAGCCTGTTTTTTTCTCGTAACAGGCTTCCGACTTACGGCTGCCGGCGCTGCTTTGGCCTCAGCGCATTCACCGGTCGATGCCCCCCTCGGTATTATCAACCCCCGGAGTGAAACAACCTTCTTCCGTGCGCTGGATATCTCACCCCTGGACCTGGGAGATGAACAAACCCTGTTCCTTCAGCTCATTAATGAATATCGGGTGCAAAACGGCCATTCGACTTTAGAGATCAACTCCTATCTGCAAACTGCCGCCCAGTGGCATAGCAAGGATATGGCTGACAAAAATTATTTCAGTCACACCGATTCATTGGACCGTGACTATTTACAACGTATGGCCGACTTTGGCTATACTGTCTCAACTTATAAAGGAGAAAATATTGCTGCAGGATATTCCACGGCAGCGAGTGTTTTTCAAGGATGGAAAAATTCCCCGGGCCATAATGCGAATATGTTAAATTCAAATTACCTGGTTATCGGCATAGGCTTGGCCTATAATGATTCCTCTAAGTATGGTTATTATTGGACCACGGATTTCGGCGGTATCCAGACAAATCCGGCGCTTTCTCCTACTGTTACCAGTACTCCCGGTGCTTCGGTTACTGCCACGCCCACTACCTTGCCTAACGCCACGCCACCGATAAAACTTGCGGTATATCCCAATCCAACTAAAAGCGGCGAACGAGTGTTTTTTGAATTCCAGGGTCATGAATCTGTTAATGTTTTAGTAGAAGTCAGGGTTTTTAATATTTCCGGGAATATAATTTCTAAGTTCTCAAAAAACATAAGTTCGCTGCCGGCCCGACTGGAATGGGTTACGGAAAACTTCGCGCCCGGCATATACCTTTATAAAGTATATCTCAATAGCAGGATTAGTAATAGCGGTAAAATCTGCGTGATAAAAAGCAAATGAAAGAGTAACGGCCTGGGCCGCCATCAGTATCCCCGCGGCCCAAATTATGTGGTGTCCAAAAATATTTCCCGGTCTTTTGAAAAAAACATAACGGAATTACTCTCCGCTTTGTCGGATTAAAAACACTAATCAGAGAACTACTATAGCACTACATTACCCTGTCCGTCTTTGATTAAAAAATAGGGTCTTCTTCATTTCCTGTGCATGAAAAAGAGTGTCATAACCTCTTTTAGTTATACAGCTACTCGTTTTTCTTAAACTACGGCTGTTTGAAAACTTGACACGTTTACCTTGATTGCGGTAGGGTTTCGGATTATGACCCATGATTTTTCTGCGTTTGGTCTGAGAAAATACGCTCAGCCATTAGGCCTCACAGGAGTCGTCACCCCGGCGAAAGCCGGGGTCCAGGAGATATTCGATGAGTAAGCAACCCTGCGTCTACATCCTGGCATCGCAACGCAACGGAACATTATATGTAGGTGTTACTTCTGACCTGATTAGACGAGTATGGGAGCATAAAAACGGCTTGGTAGAAGGATTTACCAAGCGTTATGCGGTGCATGATCTGGTGTGGTATGAAGTTCATGAGACCATGGAAAGTGCGATTGGTCGGGAAAAAGCAATCAAGGAGTGGAAGAGAAATTGGAAATTAGAAATGATCGAAAAAGGCAATCCTGACTGGAAGGATATCTATAATGAACTGACTGGATTCCGGCTTTCGCCGGAATGACGGCAATCAGAATCAGTCCCGGTAAAAGAAGGAAAATTCACGCACAGAAAACGGTGAAGACCCAAAAAATATTTGATGATTCTGAATTTATTGGGTCTATAGCAGAGACATACCCACAGATTCTGCTGACAGAGCCATATTTTTTTTGACGACGTTTCAAGGTAATAATTCGGGCCTGGGGATCTCCCATAATTCCTCTCAATTGAGTTTGGGCGCGAAAGCCGGAAAGAACTATAAAGCACATTTAAAATTGGTTTAGTTTTCATAATATAAAGACCTTAAACCTGCTAACTAAAACGTGTCAAGTTTTCCAAAGAACAAAAGGCTTCATTAGCCTTATTATTAAAGGGCATTCTGATTTTTTAGTGCTGATTTTACCCACGACAAACCCGGAAGACCCATATTTTTATCTTGGACAAAAGATATTTTAAAGACGACTGTTGGAGTGGGTGTTTCGGTTCATCCCCGCTCGTGCGGGGAACGTTTTTTAACACCTCATATATGTAAAAATGGATACGGTTCATTCCCGCTCGTGCGGGGAACGTTATTAGCTACTGTATAACAGTTACGTTCGTAGCGGTTCATCCCCGCTCGTGCGGGGAACGTCTTTTTTTTCTTCTTTATCTTCTTT
>JAGLMY010000008.1 GCA_023139775.1 bacterium | reverse complement strand
TATTTCATTGCTTTTTCAACACCAGACATTCCAATTAATCAAGACCTGTATCGGTATCCTTAATAATTCCAGCTTTTGGATATTCCAGTTTTGGATAATTATTCTTGAGCCCAGTTAACATCCCCAATAAACGATGTTATCCAATTCATTTGTTTTATTGGTTATTTTGTAATGACTGCTTCAAACTTTCGATTTCTGCGTCAATTGATGTAAAGAGGCGCTCGGACATTTCGACCATTGTTTTGAGTTGTTCTCGTCTTTCCTTAAAGGTTTCGATTTGCTCTCTAATAACCTCTTTCTTTTGTTCTGCATCTGATTGTTCTTGTTTATCTGTCATGAATCTAACGACAAAGGTCTTAGGTGTATCCGCGTCAAGCGATCTTACTAATTCAAGTAGCTCTTGATTTTTCTCATTGATTTCATTAGCCGCTTTCTGCAGACACAAACTAATAAGTAGACGGGCCGAGTAATCAATCCCCATAGACATATCGAGCCATTCTTTTGCATTGTCAGATAGAGTTGACTTTTTAATTAAGGATTCTGCTTCGGATATGTGGAAATATGCCTTGTTTTGTGGGTCAAGCGCTTGAATAGTAGCCAAAATAGGCTCAATATTATCTAAAGGCCGATGTCCTCTCGGAAAAACACTTACATGATCCCACAGAGCAAGTATTGCACCACGACATCGATCTTCAATATCTGATTTTTCGTCTCCGTTGGCTTCTTCGGCTTCAATTATTAACTCTGAAATATGATGAGCCATCCATTTACCAAGAGTGTCCACGGATTTTTCGAGATCCAACTCTTTGACGAGCAACCTCCCAAGAGCCAGTACTTCTTTATAACGTTTTGATTTTTCCATTGGCTTTAAATATTGCAATTAATGTGTATGGTAGTAAATATTCCTCAGTCTTCTTTTGTCTGTAATGATAGGAATCCCTCCTGAAGTCCCTATTTATTTGAACTTCAATAATGAGATCCATATTAATTGAAGATAACCAGGTTTTGAGAGCCTCAACGTCGGCCAACAAACGTGAACCTGTTTCGGGACTGGTATACTCATTCTTTCCAGATTTGCGCCCCCAAACATACGATGTGAGGACAGGGCTACAATCTGGTGCCGAAGAATGCCATAGTCTGCATTCATAATCCGATTGAAGATCCTTTTTTTTAGAAAACCATTTTGCTGGTCGGATAGGTGGATACACAATATCACCCGCCCAAGGGTCTCGTTTATCAATTCGATGCTCTCTTGACGACCCCCTTATCCATCCCTTTAATTGATAAGGTTCTGAATCAATTTCCAAGTCACTCCCGCTAGAAGGAATTCCATAGTCGTATGGACTTAAAGTTGTCTGAAGTGCTCGCATTAATGAATATGCATGCTCGACGTTCACGAATGCGCTTGAAACATGAACTCGCTCTTCCCGATCGCCTTCCGAAGAATTCCATTCGCCCCAAACGCAAATTCGCTGTTCACCAAAAACAAATGCACTTAATAGCTCATCTTTCGTGATAGAGTATGGCCAATTATCAATTTCCTTTTCTGATTTCCACTCTGGTATTTCCGTTGGTTTTGGATCTCTACGATCTGCCAACCATAAACCATCAGATCGTGTGAGCTGATGGTTTTTAATCCATTCCTCAAGTTCGTCTGAATAGTCACTGCTCTGATATCGTTGAGCCGTATCTATCAAATCCCCAGCCACCATCATCATGGCGTGATAAGAATAGTAGAATGACAAATCCTCAGCATCAGGATACGAGCCATGTGAGTGTCTATATTCATTTTCTCCATATAATTTGCGCAAATGCCTGGGATCCCCACTCCAGCCACCTCGTCCCAATACACCCCATTCAGCCCTTATAATCTTCAATGCCCGATGTTCAATCTCTTTGGAATTAAAAGCAAACATTTCACCAAGATTTTCAAACCAATACCTTGGAATATCGATTCCAAAAAAATACTTTTCCTCCTCAGTTTCGGGTGCCGGTGTCGGCGCAGTGAATTCTCTCCTATATGTTTTTGATTCAACTACTTTTTGTTTTGACTCATTAATTTTAGACAGCCTTTTAGCCTCTGCCTCGGATAATTCAATATCCTTGTTCTGATTCAATTCTAAAAGTATGCAGGCGCTAATTCCTCTAAGCATGATATGACGCTCTGTCTTGCTACATGATTCACAGAGGAATTCCATGAAAAGAAGAACTGCCTTAGAGTATCCAAGCTTGAAGGCTCTTCTCAAAGCAACCAACAACCATAATTTTGCGCTCAAGTCGTAAAATGGAAGAGTCGAATCATGATAAGGGCTTGGATCTTTACCTGTAGCGAAAGACAAAAGATGCATTAATATCTCATTCTTTTCAAATGAGCAGAGCAGGCAGACTACATGCGCGGCTTCCCAACGTTCTGACGTCTGCGGTGAAGCGAGAGATGTCCAAATATATCCTGCAAGTGAAATATTCACTTCCGTAGGAGGGAGCAGAGCGAGAGACCAATCTCCGTCACCATCACTATCGTTCATGTCTTTTTCAAGAAGCTTTAGTCCATAATCCAACGTGTCTGCTGCTTGTTGCGGAGTAAGAGCTGGTGAAATTAGACCAACGAGTGAAAAGAGGCGACCAGAACCAAGGATTAGGGGATTTTCCGCACTCGCCTCTATGACCCACTGATAAATCTGCTGTTCGGTAACCCCGGAACACCGTGTGATGACTTCATAGGGTAAAGGTTGATAATATCGGGATTTAGCAATGCTATAGAAATGCGTTTTGCAAACTGTCCGCGTTATGCCAGAAAGTGTTGATCGAATGTAATTACGTGATACCCATTTTTCGGGAATGGCTTCGTACACATCACGTAAGCTGTATAGATTGAAATCTGATACACTGAATATGGCTTCCAGTGCGTCAGATTCGCTGCCTTGTGGAACGCGTTGGAAAAACTGCACAGCAAATTGCTCGGTGTAAAACGGTGGCTTACCCTGTCTAAAATTTCGATAAGAGGCTTGGATCGATTCGGCAGAGCTGGAATCAAGTTCATGAAAAATGGCATCCCAATCTTTCGGAGGGTCAGGCTCAGGTTTGTAATTACCTATCGGGCCATTGTTTCGTCTTTCTTTCAGTTTTTCGGACTGGTTCGATTGCAGGAGATAGCCTTCAAATGCATAACCGTCCCAACCCTTTTGGGATATTAGTTCTACAATAAGCTCCCAGTCCTTTGATGCCATTCCCCTAATTTCTATGTACCTTAGTGCGTGATCAAATAGCCTTCTCTGCATCTGATCATCTTTGACATATGCAATTGCCGATTGAAGCAATTCTATTTCTGACCAGTCACACTGATAACCTATCAATGCAAGCGCGCTATCAGGTGATAGCTTTTCCAGCTCCATCAATTTTTTAACAGCGCGTGGAAACTCTCTGCTCGCCCAACAAAATGATCGATCTTTCCATCGACTTAGAATGGCCAAACTTGAAGCAGGACAAAGCCTTGTGATCCCTTCGATTGTTTCTCCCCAGTCAAAGTGTTTATCACGAGCTACAAAATCATAAACCACCTCGGCTGCACGTGAGAGGCGATAGCTCAATTCGGGTTTCGGAATGTCCGGTTCAGAGGCAGTAAATGAAAGTTCAAGCAAAGAAGACCAGCGATCAAGGTTCTCCTGCCCAATCTGTCCAGCCACCTCGATAGCCTTATCGAAATAATGAAGGGCCTCCCTAGTTTCTAAGGCATAAACTGCTCTTGAAATATTTATATACGATTCAACTTTTTCTTCAGCATCCATGCGTTCTTGGTCAATGATATCGAATGCTTCCTGAGCAAAAGTGTAGCTATAATCCTTATATGTTTCGGTGCATGCGCAGAGCTTCGTCAACCGTGTCAAAGCGGGGATAAAAAGTCTTTGTTCTAGTGAATCCTTCCATGCAAGAAACTTTTCCATTCTCTGAGTTGTTGGATCGGACAGAAGAAGAATTTCCATCCATAGTCTCGAAATCTCCTTCGACTTGGAACGAGCATCCCTGTTGTAGAATCGTACGGCACTTTTGGAAGTAGAAAGACACTGCTCTATCTCAACGTCAATTTTTTTTGCTTCTACCTGACCCAGCAAGGCACATATCCACAACTTATGCCAAGGTAGAGCTGCTCCAATATCCTCCAAAAATTCTTGTGTATCACGATCTTGGTAATGACTTTCCTTTTCGAGCTGCTCCTTAATTTTGGGCTTTGCCAAGTCGGAAAACTCAATTGTTTCCCCACGCAAAGCCGCTCGCATACAGTTGGCCCGCAGAAGCGTAAACCTCGGCTCGCCTGAGTATCTGCTAAAGTAATATTTTTCGGGTTCAGGAATATAGAGGTCCAAAATATCTGCGATTTCGTTATGCGGGTTAGTTTTATGTGCGATAGCTGCCTGCACCACAGAATTTACAACGGAAAGTAGCGGTTCCTCGTATGGCGGTCCGACTTGAGACTTTCTTATTTGCCGAGGGTATTTCTTCAGGCCATCAAGTGCTTTCTTCACAACCTCTGCTGATGGATATCGAAGGATTGCGTTCTGCGCGTTAATAAGTGATAGAAGAATGCTTAAATTCCCAACTGAATGTGTGGCAACTTCATCAAGAAGTCCAAATTTGCCAAGGTCAACTAATTTTTGGAAAACTATCAGGCTAACACGATAAGCAACATTTTTTGGACTCCACCGTTCCAATTCCCTAACAAATACCTCGGCACCGTTGAGATAAAATTGACACAATGTCATTTCTGCGATGTCATGATCACTAATTTTTGTGTTTTTTCGATCCTCCTTGGACAAATTGGACCAGTTGTTCACCCATTTGTATGCAAGGCGGAGATAGCTTCTGGATTCAGGTAAAGTTTCGGGGCATCCAGAAAGGAGACTTGCTTCATATGAATGATGTCCGCCATGCCAACTTGTTGAAAAAGTTTTTTGTGCAACGATCTCCCTGAGGCGGTGATCAGGCAAAAGTTGTGAAACAAGGTCCGTATTTTTTTGTAGTAATGCTTGTTGCCTATCGTTACCGGCTGTTTCTCCCCCTGCTTTCAGTGCGAGCTTGGCTGCATCATCATAACGCTTCATCCTCAAGGCCGCTTTTAGAGCAAACTGTAAGCTTTGTAATGAAGCATTCCGCCGATCTACCGGATTTTCATCTGGAAGTTCAGCATCTTCAAGAACCAATTCTAATAGTTCTTCATATTGCCCAGCCTCAAGCATGAGCTGCGGCAGTGCGGAGGCAACATAACTAATTTCCCTTGCCAGTGGCCTTATGGCGTTGATGAATTTAGCAAGTTTGGCTTTCGTTGGTTTATAGTTCTCGCGGAACCATGTTTCCGAAGGTTCATCAAAAAATTGTACTGCGTCCCCGGTAATTGATAATGGACGCCCTAAATCTAATAGAAAACTTTTTATGGCGCTTTCATCCATACCCGAGGCTAAGGCCAAGACCTTAATTGGAATAAATGGCCGAAGGGCAGCTAACGATTCGCATAGAGCTTGTATTTGTACAGCTTCCGCTCTTGGCACAGCATCTAAAAGTTGCTTTATGGCCTGCTCAAATATTCCTTTGATTGCATCTTCGACTGTGGTCGGGTTGGGACCAAGCATAGACAATGTCTTAGGCAGGCTGAGACCTCGTTCCAACGCAGTCGCCTGTAAACGAGGGTTCTGTGAACTGAGACGATGGAATTCTCGAACATCATTCAAAGTAGCGTCAGGAAACTTTTGTTTGATTAGTTTTTCCGTTTCAGCTTCAGAGAAAGCACTGAGTAATAGGTCAACATACTCAACTGGAGGGTCTAACTTTTCAATTCTGTGGGACCGGCACAGAAAAACAAGGACAACGCCTTCGGGTAGTTTCTGCCGGATCAGATCTCTGGCAAAGCTTGTCCGCTCGTTTCGTTCTTCAGCTGCCATTTCTGCGTTGTCGGCCGCATCAACAAATATCACCAATTTTGCATCAGGATTTTGCCCCCTTAACAATTTTGCGGCTTGTTCAAGTCTGTAAATAAAGGCTTTCAAATAATGAGAGGGCTGAGCGTAAGGAGAAGGAATAAGAGGATGACAAAGCTTAAGAGAGGCAAGTTCGTTTGCGATTTGCACTAACCCAACGTGGTGTGGATGCCTTAGACGTACTGGGTTTCTATATTCACCGTTGCCGAAGCAATCATACAGGAATGAAACGGAGTCACTTGGAACCCGCCCTTTTAATCTACTTGCGAGAGCTGTTTTCCCAACTCCGCTTTCAGCATGAATAATTATAGGGCGGCCATCGTTCATGAGAATGTTTTGTAGAAAGATGTCCTCTTGCTCACGCCTGAAATGCTCGTCTCCCTGCTCAATCAGACATGGCGCGGGAAAAAGTTCACCTTCGTCGGTGTTCAAATATCGAAGAACATCTTCGCGTGTGATCTCAGGAGTATTCGCATATTCCGGCATGACTTTGTCGCTCACAAGTCGCCAAAGCTGATCTGCGGCTTCTTTGTCAGGTCCAGCGATATATCCGCTGAGTTCTTCAATCAAAATGTTTCGCTGTATCCAATGTCTGTCATTGGCATCGTCAATGCGGAAGTTAGAGAAAAACTCATACGCTAAAGAGTCATCTTCGGTATTCAGGTATCCTTTTATTTGGCTCCAGTGTTTTTCATCTTTGTCCTCTATTGACGCGTTTTTTATCCTCTCAATTAATTCGTGTGTATCTACAGCTCCTGGACGATTAGTGGTGTAGGTGAACTCGACACATTGTTTGTCAAGATCCTTTGCTTCCGCCTTGAAAGCTATATATCGCTTGAAAAAACCTTCGAGAGTACTGCTCAAAGCGCTGAGAGTCCAAGGTTTATCCTCTTTATATGAATGTTTTAGTTGATGGTATGAGATTTTAGTCGCGAGCCCAATTGAACTGTCACCAAAATATTCTGCAACATCAACAACTTCCTCACCTGACTCGTTGTTGTCAACTTCGGTTTCTTTGCTGGAGATCCCTTCAATCGTAATACAAACCAGCCCAGATGAGGGGTCAAGCAATGAAAGACATTTACGGGCAGCCCATCTATAGTGAAACTGGTCGCCCGCTCTTGAAAATCGGACTGTATCTGATTTTCGTGTCATAATTTATTCATTCTTTCTCTTCCAGTAACAAGTAATTGAACGGTTCCGTATAGCCGAGATATCCGGTTAACGGCATATCTTTTGAAAATAATAACCGCATATCATGAATATCTGAGTGATATACGACTGGAAATAATCATGATATTGAATTAATAGTTTATTATCACTTAAGCTGAGATAATCATCCCCGTCAGGAAAAAGCAACAGGAAAACTAAATACAGAGTCACATTGATTAATCAGCAGTCAAGCATACTTGCATTGTTCATAACTTTCTCAATAGTCAACAATTCAAATTGTATCTGTATTTTTTTCCATCAACATTTTTATTGTATGCCAAACAAATTTTCACAATATCCTGGTAAGAACAAAATGCAGAGGACTAAATTTATATTGCATTCGTTGCTTTGCAGTGCCTATATAAGAGAAGCACACATTAAAGATGCTCAGGAATTCAAAATAGAATTTCCGGGGGAGTTGAAATATGGCACATCGCATCAATAAATCCGGTTATACCCATCTGGTAAATCGCTTAAATCGTTTCCCCCAGGGAGCCCCTCCATCGATACTGCTGGACAAAATTCTCAGTATGCTGTTTTCAGAAACAGAAGCCCGTTTGGTTTCCCTGCTTCCCATAAAACCGATTACTGCTGACAAAGCAGCTAAAATCTGGAAGATGAGCCTGCTCAAAGCCCAAAAGATTCTGGATCGGCTTGCATCCCGGGCCATCCTGGTGGACATTGATCAGAAAGGGACCACCCAGTATGCCCTGCCCCCACCCATGGCCGGTTTTTTTGAATTTTCTATGATGCGGGTGCGGCACGATATAGA
>JAGLMY010000079.1 GCA_023139775.1 bacterium | reverse complement strand
AGACAGTAAAAGATGATATGCTGGCAGCGGATATTATTAATAACTATACCCGATTTAAAGAGTCGGAAGTGTTTGTGGACAGCCTGTTCTCTGAGATGAAGGCGCTAACGCCCAGTAAGAAGATAGGCCGCTGGTTATCCGGAGCGCCTGAAGTGGTTTTGGGCAAGCCGATACATATGCCGGGAGTGTTAAGGGAAATTGGCGGAAATAGCGGAATGGGCGCCTGGTATAGAATTCTGAATCATAAGCAGAGTCCGGCCAAGGTGGATGAGAACAAGTTTGAAATGCAGCGGCGCCGGCTCTTCTACAGCACCTCTGTGGCTGCATAAACGATTTACCGTATCTGTCACCCTGGAACGAATTTTTTAGGTGATCTTGTAGGGGCGACCGGCAGGTCGCCCCTACGGGTAAATCGCCGGATTTTATTTCTTGGTTTGTGTAGGGGCGAAACCATGTTTTCGTCCCGGTTTATATTGCCGCCTGATTAAGGGGCGATTACATGTAATCGCCCCTGCCAGATCGCCGGGATGACAGAAAAAGTTGTTGGCTCCATTTCCTCATACAGGATTTTTGTTTTTCATGGTATGATTCCATAAATTTTCAGGGAATCATATATGGAGGTTTATATTCAATGTTGAAATTCGGAACAAGCGGACTTCGCGGTTTGCTCACGGATATGACGGACAAAGAATGTTATATCAATACCAGGGGTTTTATCAATTATTTGCTTCAGAGCAGCCGGATTCAGGCAAGCGCAACTGTTTCCCTTGCCGGGGATTTGCGCTTCTCAACAGACCGGATTATGGAAGCAGTAGGAAAAGCTGTGCTGGATGCCGGTTGTCAGGTGGAAAACTGCGGCAAAATCCCCTCGCCTGCTGTGATGTATCATGCCATCCAAAACAAACAGGCCAGTATTATGGTAACCGGGAGCCATATTCCGGATGATCGCAATGGGATCAAATTTAATAAAGCCGATGGCGAAGTTCTGAAAAGCGATGAGCCCGGTATCTTGGCTCAAGTCGCAAAAGCGCGGGAAGAGGATTTTGACTCGCTTTTTGCCGACAACGATATGTTTCGATCTGAGGTGGATCGTACACTGTTGCCAATGAACGCGCAAGCCGAACAAGGCTATGTAGACCGCTATCTGGAAATATGGCCAACCAAGGCCTTGTCAGGGAAAAAAATAGTGGTGGATCAACACTCGGCTGTGGGACGCGACCTGCTGGTGAAGATTTTGGGAGCCTTGGGAGCGGACGTGGTGCCAATTGGACGCAGTGAGAAATTCATACCCAAGGATACTGAAAACATTACTGAAGAAACCAAAGCAAATTTTATCGCGCTGGCACGAAAGCATCAGCCTTTTGCCATTGTATCCACGGATGGTGATAGTGATCGTCCTTTTGTGGTGGGTGAGAAAGGAGAATTTTATCGCGGAGATATTCTGGGGGCCGTAGTTGCGCGATTTATTCATGCTCGCTTTGCGGCTGTGCCAATCAGTGCCAATGACGCTATTGATGCTTATTTACAGGAAGCGGAAATAGAAAGAGTGCAAACTCGCATTGGGTCTCCGTATGTTATTGCAGCCATGCAGGAAGGCAACAAAGATAACAAGCTGCCGGTCGTGGGTTGGGAAGTGAACGGAGGGTTTATGCTGGGCTCGGATATGCAGATCCAGGGACGGGTATTAAAAGCCCTGCCCACCCGGGATGCGGTTTTTCCTATTCTATGCGCTTTGCTTGCTGCTGCGCAGGCTGGGTCAGTCAGTAAATTATTTCAGGAACTTTCGCATCGCTTTACGCAAGCCGGATTGATTGATGATTTTCCGGTTGAAATCAGTCAAAAACTGGTGCAGACTTTAAAACCGGAAGCTGAGGGTGTGATTGAAATTGATTTTAAGCACAAGCGTCCTTCAGTTATTTACCAAGATGGAAGAATTGAAGCTTTAGAAGCTGCACCGCGCCAACCGGACACAATTGATCCAAAAGCGTTTTGGCAAAACCCTTTGCCGGCGCATCGTGAATATCAAATAAAACAAGTGCTGGAAAACAATTATTTTACCACCCAACTCGGATTTTCGGATATTTGCAAAATTAATGTGGTAGATGGCATCCGAATTTCATTTTCCAATGGTGATGTGGCACACATTCGTCCGTCTGGTAATGCGCCTCAGTTGAGGATTTATTCCAATGCCAATTCACAAGCTCGTGCCGATGAGATCGTAGAACAGGGATTGGCAGATACGGGGATATTAAGACAAATGGAACATGACATATCGTAAGGGCGTACTGAGTGCGCCCGCAAAAATCGCACGCTTGAAATCAACCGTAGGGGCGCACTGAGTGCGCCCGCAAAAACTACGTGCCCGAAATTAACCGTAGGGGCGCACTGAGTGCGCCCGCAAAAACCGCGTGCCCGAAATTAACCGTAGGGGCGATTCCCTGTAATCGCCCTTATATTCTGTGTTCGCCCGGAAAATGTAAGTATTTTTGGAATTTGTTTTAAGCTCTTTGTAAAGAAATGAGTTTTTTCCCTCAAAATGCCTATTTTTTCCCTATTCTGACACTTACCAACAGATGAGAAAATTATTCTATAAAAAAACATTGAAAAATAAAGGATTATTTGGAATCGTATTTGCACTAATTGTTGTGTCAATATGACACAACAATTAGTTGGTTATTTAAAACAAATGATTATCTGACCAGCAGTATTTGATTTTTGCTTTTTTCTATGTTATACTTAAAATAATCCAAAAAAATATACCCATGGATTGTATATATAAACGTATTCTATACCATACATACAGTAGGAAAAGGGTGATAAAATTATGAGTAATTTCATGGCATTTATCATGAACAGTCTGGATCCTGAACAGGTTTTGTTCATGAAGAATTGGCACAAGCCGGAAAGAAAGATATTCACCAAGATTATTGCTTTATTAGTCACTGTGACCTTTGTGTTTCCGTATCTGACTTGGGCGTTTGATGCCAAGGCCTATCCCGGATCAAAAGACACTGTAATTTTTAACGAGCAGACCGTTGCGATACCAAAAGATTTTGGAACAGTCTTAAATGCCTATCAAGGTCAAGGCCGGCTCGTAGTGCATGTTCAGGATCTGCACTGCAATTACGAGGTCCAGACCAATATTGCCAATATTATTGACCATATGGCCGGCAAGCATGCCTTGAAACTGGTGGCCATTGAAGGCGCTTCCCTGCCGGTGAATGTCACTCACCTCTCCAAATTTCCGAATGCCAAAGTTAAAAAAGAGACCGGCAAGTATTTCATGAAACAAGGCAAAATGAGCGGTGCTGAATATTATGCTGCTACCGGTCAGTATCCGGTTTTCCTGGATGGTATTGAAGAAGCCAAGCTGTACGATGAGAGCCGGGCCATGGTCATGAGCTTCCTCAATTACGAAAGCCAGGGTTTTGTGTATGATTTGCGCGAGCTTTTGCATGAATTGAAAACCGGGATATATAACCCGGAATTGCAGGAATTGGATGATCGGAAACTGGCGTATCGCGAAGGTGAAATTTCGCTTATAAAGTACGCGGTCTATTTGGTCAGATATGGCTGCCGGATTAAGTTGGATCTCAGCGCGCAGGTGAATCTCGCCAAGTACGTTTCCGTCCGTCGTAATGTGATGCCGCAAGACGTGGATTCGGATGCTGTTTATCAGGAAATCGATACTTTGGATGCGGATATCCGCAGTTGTCTGTATACCACTGACGCGCAGCAGCAATTGGATGACGCCTTGGCCAAACTCGATTTGATGGAAAAATTGCTGAACATCTCTGCTACGCCGGAAGAATTAACAGCCTTTCAGCAAAATCCTGATGCGTACACAGTAAAGCACTTTGTGAACTTGATTAAAAAACACGACACCTTAAGCGATATGCTGTTGGACGCGGAAGTGTATGGCTTGGATAAATACTTGGAAAAAGTGTCGGCGTTTTATCGCATGGCAGATGAACGCTCGGAAGTGTTTGTGTCCAACACTCTGCGTAAAATGAATCGATACAGCACTCAGACGGCTGTTATGGTAACCGGGGGGTTTCACACGGAACGTGTTTTGCAGGAAATGCAGGCTCGCGGTATTTCGTATTTGTCCGTGCGTCCGCGTATTACTCACAAAAATTTGGTCAATCCCTATTTCGCCTTGATGCGTAATCGCAAAACTCCTCTGGAAAAACTTTTGGCTGAAAACCAAAATATCTTATCCTTGGCTCCTGAATCTCCGCAAGTTAGGGAGGCTCTCCTGTGTAATGCGGACGGAGAATGGGTGAGCCGCCTGCTTACTCCGGAAGAGGAAGCAGCGCAGCCGGAAAACGTACGCGTGTTTGTAAACCTCATGCGTATGGTTCTGCAGAAAATCGATTTTGCCAACGAGGTGGAAAGCGGCAAATCCAAAGTAAGCGAAATCCGGACTGCCTGTGAAGCGGATATGGCCAATTATCCTTATGCCAATGGTTTGGTTGTGGATTGGGAAAATGTGGTATCTTCCGGCAACACCTATATTGTGCCTTTCCAAGGCATTAGTGTTTCAGCCATTATTCAGCCGCGCGGCGCGAATCAACAGCTTGGTGCTCTGGAATTGGCGCGCCTGGACATGGCCGGTTTTCAGTATGAGATTGTGGTCATGGATAATGAGACAATAGCCCAAGTGCAAGAGCGAATTCTGGCAGGCGGCCGGGCCGGTGTTAGGCATGGTGGCACAAGACTGCGTGCCGGTTTGATCCAGCTCATGGCTCCTATGGCCATTATGACCACCGGCGGCGCGGTGCTGGTCACCGGCCAACAGAATGGCGCTTTTAAAAATTTCACCCAGGCGTTTAGCGGCATTACTACCGGACTTCCGAACATGGCAGGCAATTTTAGAAATAATGTTGGCAGCAGCTTGAGTAATCTTCGTAACGATTTTAGCCGGCAATTTTTTGATGAGAAGGGAAAATTAAACCACAGCGTTCGCTTTATTGCCAGTGTAGGGATTATTTTCCTGGGCATCGGGTTGACTCTTTTCGCGGGTGTGCCTGGACCGGTCAGCGCTGTCATTGCCGCGGTCGTCATGGTTGCCTTAAATTTGCCGGAAATAATGCGCGCTGTTCGCGATTGGTCTTCAAAAGGGCCGCTTGCCATTCTTGCAGACAGTAAGCCGGAATCAGTTGGAGATCAAATACAATCAGGCTGGTTATCATCGAAATGGGTGAAAGTTGGAGTGGGCGCGGTAGCAGCGTTACTACTCGGACCTTTAACCAGTTTTGCTCAGGCTTCTACTTCGGTTTTGTATACTGTTACCAAGGGTGACTGGCTTGGCATGATTGCCGCCCGCTTGGGCACTACCGCAGAGGCGATTCAAGCTTTAAATCCGTCGATTATAAATATTGATAAAATCTTTCCAGGTCAAAAAATACAAATAGTTGCGGAAAAGTTGGGTGACGCGGCACAACACGCCAAAGGCGCGATTATAGAGACTTCTCAATCGGTTGTATCAGAAGTAGCCAAGCAGGTGGTTGATTTAGAACCGGCAGCAATAGAAGCAGTGAAACAAACTGCTGAGAATATACCGGCAGCCGCAGAGCCAATGGTTGAAATTGCGAAAGCAGCCGTACAGCCACTGGCTGATATTGTGCAAGTTGCTCCTCAAGCGGCAAAGGAAGTTGTTGCAGCTGCGCAACAAGCGGCCCAACCAATGGCTGTAAATTTTAGTAGTCTGCTCGCTGACATTTTGTCATCCCCGTATCTGGAAGTAATCGGTGTAAGTGTTGCTATAATAGCAGCAATTTTCTTAATTTCCTATTCAGTGCGCCGCTTTAGATCGCCTGGTGTTGAATTATTTAAAAAAATCCAGAATGGAATGATTGCTTCCATCCAGGGGGTAGTGCGAACCGTGCGAGGTCTTACTTCCCGCCAATTCCTGGCACTGGCCGGAATCGGAGCGGTAGTAGGCGTCTTAATAGTAGGCGGGCTGCAAATACCCGGGTTTATGGAAGGCCTCGGAGTTGCAACTGTAATAACGCAGGGGCTGATTGTTGGCAGCATGGCTTTTTTCATAATACAGCTGCGTCGCGTAATACACCGGTTAAAATTCGAAAATTGGTTTTCCGGCGGATGGAAGAAAGTTTTTGCCATAATACTTATTTTATCCTTTTTAAATATGCCGGCAGGGCAATTTCAAGCAGCAGAGACAAAAAAAGTTGGTGATCGCCCCGGCATAAGCCTGGTGGCGGAAAAAGAGACCAAGGTGGAAATGGAAATAGTTTCTGCAGCGGTAAAACCGGTGGAGAAAAAGACAGAGAGAACAAGTGAGGCTCGGCAGGAAATTGGGATTGAAAAAATCACTAAAGATAATATTGTCAGGATCGCGAAAAAAGAAAGCCCTGAACACATTGAAGATAAAACGCTGGTTGTCCAGGTGCCGGAGACTGAAATTAAAAAAGCCAAGAAATCCATTGTTGAGGAAGACGCGAACGCCGCCTTAAAGCACGCGGAGAAGAAGAAAACGACCAAGTTTAGGGATTTTGGCAAGCACTTTCAGATGATGCTCAAGAAAACGCCGTCAGATACCAAGGCTGCTACAGATATCAAACGTCTGGATCTGCCCTGGGATTACACCAGTTATGGTAAAGCTGTCGAGCGTCTGCGTTTGAATCCCTTTGCCGAGCGGATACTGGCTTCTACTATTGATTTTAGCACTGAAAATCAGAGCCTGTTATGGAATTCGAGAATATCACCCCAGTTACGTTTTCGCCTGGGCAGTATTGGCGGTGACCAATGGCTGCGTGATATTGAGGAAAAAATGTGGGAGGATGAACGCGAAGGCGCCACCTGGGGATTTATTGTTGAATTAACCTACGCGCCGGATTGGGGGACCTTGTACCGCATTTCAAAACCAACAATAACAGACAGATTTAGCTGGTCGTATGGTTTGGGGCTTGAATCTACGCTTGGTTTGTATACAGATTATAGCAAGCTACGGCCTTATGGTGATATTACAGCTGTTGGAAGCATTAACAGCCAGTGGAAATGGGGCTCACGCAATCAGTGGTTCTATGATATGGGTTTGTCCGCCCGTTACAGTATATTACGGTATATGCCTGAATTGGCAGCTCAGGGACGAACGCCGGCTCAGCAAGGGTTGGCAATAGGTCCTGCCTTTACGATTGGCAGGAGCTGGAGTGACGGTAATGTCTTAAGCTGGGGCACAGGGATCCAAGCTACGGATGCCGGTTTGTTTGACTTTAAAGAAAACGGCGAACTACGGGCTCGCGGACAATTTTCACCGTATCTGCGTACGGGCCCAACCTGGACTACGCCCGGTGGAACACAGTTGCAGCTATTTTATGCTTTAACTGCTGATGATTGGAAGTTTGAAAAGGATTCACAGAATCATTCGGTTAATTTACAACTTTCCATACCCATAGAAACCATTACCAAACGTGTCGACAGATTCTGCCGTGGGATTATTGGACATGATTATAGCGCTGCCGCTGCTTCGCAGACTGCGAAGCGTGCGTTTGGTACAGGTGTGGTTGGTATGGTACTGGCCGCGCTGACGTATTTTGGTTTAACATTCTTGCTCGGTGCCGGCGCCTATAACACGATTCTCACGACCAGCTTAGTGGCTGTGATCGGCGCCATGATTCCTTTCCTAACCGCCTGGCAGACAAACCACTGGAGCCGGATTATCAAGCGTGTTATGCCGGGCGGCGATGCCATAGCCCGAGACCGCGGAGAGCTGACAAAAGAACAGATTGCAGCTTTACGTGATCTCAAATTTAGCCGGAACAAAGTGGAGCGCGATCTGTATCAAGCTATTTTAACTCACGAATCCTATTCCAGCCACACCTGGGGCAATTGGGCTATGAATCCGGTGATCGGCCGGCTGATACGTTTTTTCAAGTCGCCTGACCAGCCGGATAGAGCTGCTGAGATCGATGTGCAGGTAGGTTCCGGAGATAGCATATTTAAGGGCGCTGCGGGAGATGAACTTTTTGATGCACTATGGCGTAGTGACGACAAAGTTGCTGCAGTTAAAAAACTGCGCGAACTGGTGGAAAAACAGGACCTGACCCTGGAGCAATTTAAGGCTACGCTGAGCTGGTTTAAATCCAGGGCTTTCCAGATGCGTGCACAAGCTGAATTGGATAAACATTCGAATAAAAAAGATAAAATGACGTATTT
This sequence comes from bacterium, assembly GCA_023139775.1. Lineage (GTDB taxonomy): Bacteria > Oederibacteriota > JAAXVQ01 > JAAXVQ01 > JAUVAV01 > JAGLMY01. The sequence continues at coordinate 21,501 of JAGLMY010000079.1, read as the reverse complement.
GCAGGCTGACACAGCTTTGTCTATGGCAGTTTCCAGTTTTATTGCAGCTGTGCTGCTATCCGGAAATAAAGAGGTAAAAACTTTTGTGCGCAAACAGTTTGATGAAAAGAAAACAGACCAGGATTTATTGTGCGGTTTGGCAGAGTACCGTTTGGTTGATATTGGTAAGGATATTAAATTAACTTCTATTGAGAAAAAAGCCAATGATTTGGTCAAAAAAGCAAATAGTGCTTTAAAATGGGAAGCACATAAAAACCAAACTGAGTTTGAAAAAATGAAACCAAGCGATCTGGCTGACCGCTTGGAAGTTATTATTGATGAACGCATTGAGGGTTTGGTTAAAATTAAAGATGCAGATCGGGGTTTTCCCGGGTTAGGTCTGTTAGCCAAAAGAGTTCAACGCACTAAGGTGAGAGCTGCTGCCAAGGTTTTGGAAAACCTGCGCAAAGAGATTCGTGTTATTGCCGGTAATGACGGTATTGCTGTTGGTGAGCGAGTTGCTGATATTATGAAACTTGCGCAAGCTGGTAACGGAGCAGCGCCATTGCCTTTTATAGTGCTGAGTCATAAAGAGAACCGGAAACTCTTTGCCGGGAAGGAATTGTATGCTGAAATGGTTGCACGGCGTGATGCCGGAAAGATAGTAACAGACGTGGAGGCTGCTGAAGCAAAAGCCGGTCTCGCACGTTGGGAAGAGTATCAAAGGAATATAAAATTGGGCCAGACAGTGCAGGTGCTCAATCTAAGAGATAAATTGGATGAAGACTGGACCATGTTCCGCTATATCATGAAATTAGCCTGGTCTAAAGTGGATGCCGCGCAAATCACTCAGGATCAACTGTCTACGGATAAAGCTGGGAATCCGCGCAAACTGCGCGTGGGCATGGGTTTTTCTATGTATGGCGAGATCAATCGTTTGCAGCCTAATATATCCGAGTCACCGCTCGGCCATCCCAGTGGTGAAGATGCGCTGCGCCAAAAAGTCGAACAATTGGATGACAATTTTGCCTGGAATGAAAATTTGCAATGGGAACTTTATGCAGTAGACGACTCTGGTGATCCCTACAAACCAAAACACGAAAATCCGGATTCTATCACAGATATTGCTAAGATTGACGAGATTATCATGGAATTTGCCGAGCAGTCCAGACTGGCTTCAGAAGAAGATAGAAAAATTGAAACTGATTACCTTATTTTACGTGTGCCGGAAGATGTGATGAAGGATGAGAAAAAGATACTGGAAATCAGGGAGAAAGCCAAGGCAACCTTGCTGAATATTGGTGAAAAATTAGATGAACAATTTGATGTGCGGGTACAGGAAGCTAAAATAGAATTTGATCGCTTAGACAAAAAGTTTAAAGAAGTCAATAAACGAGTGGACTTTATCTTGAGTATTACCGGAATTCCCGGCAGCATAGCCATGGTAATAGCCAATTTAAAGCCCGTAGTATGGATTACAAGCAAGATCAGCGGCTTTATTGCCACCGGGATTATAACCGGGTTAGATATAATAAAGTCCATACTAATCTTAATTGCTGATCTGCCGGTAATCTCGACCATTATCACGTTTATCACGGGCATTATACTTTTTCTGGCTAAAATAACAGGAATAACCTTGCTTTTTTCCGGTATTGCCGATGTCTTGTCCGGCATCAAGGGTTTATCCGCGATTGTCAGCGCAACCGGAATTGCTGGAATTATGGGGAAAATATTTGGTTTTTTGCTGCACTTGGATGCGATGACGCTCACTATCATTGGAGTTTCAGGTTTATTGATTTATCTGTTCCCTTATATATTTGGCGCCAAACGTAAATCTTTTGAAACTGAAACCTTTAAAAAAGGCGATATAGACCTGAACAAATTATCTAAGGCTCTGGCAAAAAAACACAAGGTCAATACTTTAGTATTGAAAAAATTGGGAATGAAAGCAGACGAACTAGCCGGCTTAACCGAAGAACAGGCTTTGGAAGCTCTGAACTATGTATTGGTAAATGAGGATTTGTATATAGCAGCAGATATTGAGGATGAAAAACTGCGCCAGGCAATATGCAGTATTCAAATCCGTGCTAAGGAAAATACTGAATTCGGCGGAAAACTCACGCCAAAAGATTTGTTGCTCCTTAACCGCTCTCTGCTGCAAAAGCACTTTGGCGCAGTTTTACAACCAAGTATGAATCTGAAAGAACTGCGTGATGAGGCTGAGTTTGATCTGCAAAATGCTGAGAATGCCAAGGCTAAAAATATTGATGAAATCAGACGTATTCCGAAAGATGGCATCACCCTGACTATCATAGCTGGTGACACCCCATTTTTAACGGATCCTGCAGAATGTGCAGCCCAGGAAGGCCCGCCTATTCTCTTTACCAATGATGCCTGCAGTTCCGGACGTGTGATGGATAATATAAAAAAACAAATTTTGCTGGAACATCCTACCCAAGCAGAACGATATAAAAAGCAAATCAATGTGGAATACTTCACTGACCGCCTGCGCTCGCGGGGATATACTGCTAAGCAGGCACAAGAGAGCAAGAAAGGCGGCGGTGTTAAAGAGAGCATGCAATGGCAGGTTGAACAAGGAGTGGACTTGGTTTGTAGTACGGATCTTGATACCTCAGTTAATCTGTCTTTTACAGGTTCTTTAATCAAACCTCATTTTGATTCCGGCACAGAGATGCTGGGTTTAACCTATGGCTCGCGCGTGGGTAGGGAATCCGTGGTTTACGGTAAACCTTTCACACGTAAAGTGATGAGTGCGGCTTTTAATACTATGGTTCGCATGATTCTGTCTATTGGCAGTATTCCGGATACGCAATGCGGCTTCAAATGTTTTAAACCTGAAGTGGTGCAAAAGGTCATAGAGCTTTCCTCAAGTATTCGCATGGAATTTGAGACTGAAGTGCAGACCTTGACTATCCTGAGCGGTCATAAAGTCCGGGGCATTGAAATTCCCTGGGTTGATTCTGCTAAAGAAAGCACAGTAGCAGCAGGCCGCGACTCAGCGGAGTTCTTATTAGCAGCTGTGGAGCAGCGTCTTTTACATATGACAGGGCATGATATTTCCCAGTACGAGCACTCTTTTCTGGATAGTGCGGCTAAATTTAGATTTGCCACACTCATGATGATTGTTGATGGCATGATCCTAAGCTTTAAATTTCCTGATTTGACCAAAAAATACTGGGCTCTTTTAAGTGAAGATGGCCGCGTACCTGAAGGCCTGGTCGGTAAGATCGGATTGGCTTTAGGCTATAGGAAGAGTCCGATTTTTAAGCAAGCAGCAGCTGTTCGCTATGTTCAGCGTAAACTTAAGCTCCAGGAAGCATATTTTCCTGCAGCCCTGAATCCCTTTGCAGTGGATTTGAGCAGTGTCAATGCTGATATAAGAAGAGAAAAAATTGATTTTTCCGATATTCGGGATGATTTTTTACAAGCCTTGCGTAGAGACGGGAATATTACTAATGCCATGTCTGATGCTATTATTAATAAGCTGGACGGGCAGCCTGCGGACGTACCTGCGGAATTCATGCGAATTGTGCAGGAGATGGTGTATCGCACTAAGGTGTTGTATTTCTTAGTTGCAGAGACCGGCTTGAGTATTAATGAAGCTGAAAATGTTATTGATATGGCGGTTGAATTTGACTATTCGGATGTTCGCAAATTAAAAAAAGCTCTCATAACCCTGGGACAGGATTTTGGGGCAATTAGTAAACTCAACACCTTCAACCTATCGGACAACACAGGACTTGAGGCTATTCTGATGCGCCTGCAAAATATAGATGCCAAGCGCCGCGGCAAACAAGGTTTTTCTGAAGAGGTTGTCCAATCGGTTATTGATGCCTACTATGCTGAACAAACAAACCTCCAGGTACAGTTGGATTACAGTGAAAAGGCTCGAAATTCCGATCAGGTTAAGACTTTGGCTGCAAAATTTCTCAATGAAATCCAGGGTGATGACCGTGGTCAGCTCATGAGCCTGGAGAATGAGATAGCACGTTTAGCCGGCTTGGATAGCATTGAGGCCCAAGAGTTGCATGCTTTGGAAGAACGCATTACCGAAATTGCCAATCCAGGCCTGCTGATTTTTGCCATCAGTGCTGTTGCCTATCTGGAAACGCCTCAGAAGCAAGTAAATGTAGTTAATCAAGTGCGTAAGGCTGTAGTTGCCGCAGTGATGGCTCATTCTCAATATGGTCAGATCAGTGAATTGGTTGATCAGCAATTTGTTGTCGCTAATACACCTGAGGCCGGCGGTCTCATGATTCGTCCGGCAGAATACCAGGCAGAGGGTTTTTTCGAAGGCACGGCAATTACATTGGCAGATGTGCAGGGAGTGGATGCAGATAAACCAAGACAGACGGTTGCTGCTTTATTGAATAAATTAAACACGGGGCGCCAAACAAAACTGAATGATATTGAGACCCAAAAAGCCGGTGTTAATTTGGCCAAAACAGCGATTGCCATGATAAAAGGCAAAGATTCCCGAGTCTACAAACCGTCGCAAATGCAGCGTCTGGCAGAAAATCAAGCGATCGCCTTTATTGGCTCTATTCTGGTTGGAGCAGGCTTCTTGGTTTTTGGAGTGCATATTATCACTTTTAGTATTATTGCCATATTTTCGCTCACAGTAGGCTGGTTTTTAGCGTATGGAGTGACCAGGAGCAAAACCAGGGGATGGATTATGGCTCTGTTGGCTGCTGTTTTTGCCTTTGCCATAACTTACGGAGCTTTTTTCCATATTATTTTAGCCATTATTGAGCTTAATTTGGCCCAGGTGTTGACCGGCTTAGCATGGATAATTTTTCTTAATATCACCAGTGTGACTGTCGGAAAGATTACCAAAAATTTACTGTGGAATAAAGGTATGCTCGGCAAAGTCAGTACCATTGGCATGGTCATTGTCGGTCTGTATTTTGGTGACTGGGTATTTCAGTTGCTCAATGGTGGATTGTGGTTTCAGGGGCTCGCGCAGATTGGTCCGATTTTTAAATTCGGACCTGTGATAACTATGTTTGATGTGAATTGGGGTCCATTCTTCCAGCTGGGATGGATTAATATCCTTTTTGGTCCGGTTATCGGACTGCTTCTGGGATTAGTCAAGCTGATGACACTGGAAAGATCAAAAGGCAGACAACAACCTTTACGGCAAAGAGTTCTTTCCATTGCCAAACAAGCTGTTATTCTTATTGTGGTTCCAATAGGCGGCTTTTTCAACTGGCTCATACAAATGTATTACCGTTTGCAGGGACAAAAACAGCCTTTGCGCCAGGATATGGATAGCTGGTTGGATTCTGAAATTTTTCTGGTGGATCATGCTGCTCTGCGTAATGAAAACGGACAACTTTCATCTCAGGGAATGGCAATTCTTAAAACTGCCAATGAGTATATGTATGACCGGGGATATGAAAATATAGAGCTAAAAGGTGTAGAGAGCTTGGGACCAGGGCTTATTGGTTCAGTTGCAGCCTTGTTTTCTCTCGAGGAGATTCAGCAGCAAGCAGCAGCAGGACAGAACCGGCTTGCTGCTATCCGCATAACCAGGACCGGTGTCAAATCCGGCGCTGTGGCTATGGACGGTGCGGATGGTACTGTGGATTTCACACAGCAAGTACAAACTTACGCTGAAAGCCGGGAATCCCAATTAGACCGGCAGGCTGCTTTTGTGGTTAGCCGGATTGAGCATATGTTCAGTCAGGCTGAAGCCGAATTCTTAATCAATGCGGTTGGCATTACCTTTGATAATGGCATGGATAGTGCAGGCAAGATGGTTTTTATGCAAATGGTTAGAGATCAACTTGCAGCCAAAGGTCTTGAAGTTGTGGATATCCGATGGGGTGATGCTTCCCGACTTGACGCTCAAACAGAAATTCGGGTGAATAATTTTACCCGTGAAAAAATCGGCTATCTGGCTCTGGAACAGGAAGGCATGCATGCCAGACTCTTTAAGAGACAAACAGCGGACATTTTTTTTGAAAAAGCGCGGGTTTTTATGCAGGGTTTAAAATACGGTGACAGAGCAAAGGAAACTCCTGCGCAAACAGAAGCTACGGAAACCCCGGAGATTTATACACCCAGAGCTTTTCTGAATCAAGCAGCGGTCTCTACAGCTGTTGCGAGCTTTCCGCGTTTCCTGCCCTTCATTGGAAAACGCCTGGGTTCAGGGATTTTGGCCAAAGCAGTAACCTTTATGATTATGGCGCCTTACGCACTCTATATGGCGTTCTTTATGAACACTAAAAAAGTTGAGCTTATGGCTACCGGGGATCAATTGCAAGTTGCTAAATGGCTTAGTCTGGATGTAGCTGCATATCATGTGCCCTTTAGAGAACGTACGGCAGATATACATCCGGTTATGGAGAGGCAGTATGCTGATCGCGTAGATGTGGTGTTTCATACCTATGAATGGGAAAAATATATTTCTTTCTATATGTCTGAGAAAGGAATCACAGACCGTAGTGCCGCTGAGATGGCTCTGCTCAGTCAGGCGAGCCGCAATAATATTTGTATCAACCTTGAGACTGTTTTTGCCCGGGAAGAAGCACAGAGCCTCGGCTTGAGTGATAAAGATTATGTCATTGCCGCAAACCAGGTGGCCGTCGCAGAAAAACTTATGCAAGAAAAAATCGAAATGGTGAAATTATTGCGTGCCCGCTGGCAAACAGAAAATAAAGGCAAACAAATTCCGGTTAAAATAGTTTTTGATCCCTGGCATATTAGTGAAATTTATTTCGCAGAACTGGAGCAGGCAAAACAAAGCGGTAAGGATGTGAAGGATGTTCGAAAAAAACTGGCAGGCAAGCTGCAGCGGTTTTTCGACCAGGCTGGGGATATGGTGGGCCGGCTGCATATCAGCAACACTCCATATAATATGCTGGGAGCCGGTGAATTTTTGACACACGGACTCTCTGTTTTTGACCGCAACAGCATCATCGATATAAATGGTTTCCTGAGTTATGCGAATGAGAAAATACCCGGCATATGGCAAAATGCCACGCTGGAAGTGAATCCCTGCTATGGCCTGGTCAAGCAGCCATTGCTGGTAAAAGTTTTTCTGGCCCTGGCAGTGCCGGCCTTGATACTGGGGGTTTTAATTAAAGCCGCTGTTTTGAGTCCTGCCGCAGCCGGGAAGGCTTATGGTATCGGCGCTTTGAGCACTAACATACGCATTGGCATTGTTCGTATATTCAAGTACATATTTTTTAATGATGAAGCTGAGGGAATTCGCGTTGCGAATCGTGAAGCGGAAACTAAACGTGCTGAGTACCAGGCTGATACGCAGTCGACTTATGCGAGTGTGATTGATTATCTGGATACGGTTTTGGAAAGCAATAAAACCAACCGCGAAAATATTTTGATGACCCTTTTGCTCACACCCAGCGCAGATCAGATAAGCCGGGATTTAAAAATTGATAATTTGGTGAGTCTGCTCGAAAAAGAAACCAAACTCTCGGTTATCAGCCGCATTCTTCTGGATCTGCAATTTGCTGAAGTCTCCTGGGTAAAATCCAGCGGTTATGAAGCTGCTGTACTTGAGCGGATCAAACAAGCCATATTTAATAATCCGGTTTATCAAAAGTATCTCCAACCTCAAAACCTGGCTGCCGCCCAAACTCCCCGGGAATTCAAAGAACGATTTGAAGCCGGATGGCGGGAACGCCTGCGAAAACAGCAAATCAGCCTGGGGGAATTAACTCAAACAATAAAATCAGTCCAGGCACAAAATATCGAAGAAAATGTTTCAGCTTTCCAAAATATCATTGCGCAGTTAGAGATTATTGCCAAAGTAGATATTAATGGACTGGATGGGGACGAATATCAACAAGTCCAAAAAGCATTTCAAGCAATACGCCAGAGCGCTGAATGGCTTTACCAATTTCAAACCGAGGGGTTAAATGAAGACCAGGTAAATCTGCTTAAATTAATCAGTAATACAGGATCGATCCAGGGATATCGGGAAGAAATTGACCAAATTCTTAGAGCTGCCACTGGTCTGCTTATTGAATTTGATCGCAGTTACCTAAGCTTTGACGAGCTTCCCAACCAGGCATTCTCGAACATCCATAGTTTTAAGGGTGAAATTCAGAAAAAAATTAAACAACGCTACCAAGCAGTAAAAACTGCAATTGAAGGACTGGGCGCTGTTGATGCTGCTTCCCTGGATGATACGGCCTGGCAACTCTATCAGAATATCTTTACCGCAGCCAAAGCTGAAGCAACTTTCATGTTTGAAGAAATGATCATTGGATTGGAGCTTGAAGAGTATAACTATGTAAAGAATGTCAGTGCAGCGGAATCCATGGCTGATTATGAGATGATCAAACTGGAAGATAGAACAAGCCTGCTTACCATCTGCCAGGCGGAATCCCGGGTTCTGGTTATGCAAGGGCACGATGGCCGTGATCATTCTTATGTGATTACAGAAGTGAACGAAGAACAAAAATATGCTCTGGGTGTGGAACTCGCTACCGGCGCTATTCACCGTATTGTTATTGCTGATGAAGCCCAGGCCAAACAAGCTGAGAAATTGCAGCGCCGCTTTGACCGCCAAGGGTTGCCGGGATTGGCAGCATTCAAATTCCAGACAAATGATGTGCGCGTGATTGATCAGGTTGGTGAACAGGCGCGGATGCCGAAGATTAAAAATCAAAGCTTTATAGTAACGGCAGAGCCCTTGGGGCAGACAGCCCAAGAGTATCTGAAGGAAAAAGTGGAAGCTTTGCAAGCTAACGAGCAGGAAATCAGCCAAGCTGAAGCGAAGCAAGCTGAACTTATTAGCACGCTTGACCAGCTGGAACCGGATATGAAACTACTTCAGCATTATGAGTGGATGCTGAAAGGATCTCAGGACCGGCTTACGCGTATTGAAGCGGAAATTGCTAAACTTGCCGGGAAAGCAGTGCTTTTAAAAAAGGAAAAGATTCGTTTACAGAGTTTGCGTTCACGCCGGGCTGAGGTCCGACAACAACTCGTGAAATTTCAAACACAGGTGCGAAAAATTACAAACAAGGTCAACGAGACTGCGGGTAAATTAAGCGAGTATAAAACAGCCCGGGAATTAGTTGTTGCGCTGGATGCGGAATTGACACCCTTGTATGATGAATTGGGGAAGTTTTACCATGAACGGGAGAAAATGAAGCTGGCGCATTTGGCACGCATTACTGAACTGGCGCAAAAATTCCAGAAAGCTGTCAATATTTTCGAAACCAACGGAGTAGTTTATACCGGCGATTTGAATCAGGTATTAATTAATGCTGACGGCGATATAATGATTACTGATTATTATAAAACTGACGCGCAGGCGGCACCGCAAACCTCTTTTTATCAACGTTTTAAAAATATACTTTTTGATTTTCAGCATGATGTTTATGATAAGCGTAATGTTATTAAGATTGCCGACTTTATGAAATATCTCAATCAGGATGTTAAGGGAAAAACGGTCCTGGAAATGGATGTGCAGGAATTCCGTGAGTTTCTGGATAAGCAAGTGGAAACAGCTGAAGCTGAGGTTAGGGATCTGCAACAAGAGCTCTCTGCTGCGCAATCAAAACTGAACCAAGAACCGGAGAATACGACTTGCCAAAAAGCCTTGGAAGAAATACAAACTCAGCTGACCGAGGCACAGAAGAAAACAGAGCGTCTTAAAGCCCGCTACCAGGACAAGCACTTTGATTCGGAGTATAATACTAATTTAAATAATTATGTCAATATCATTGAAAAAGCCCGGAAGAGCCGGGGTAATGCCGACCGGTATATGGGTCAAAAAACATTCTCCAACTTGCCGCTTTTAAGCCAAGGGCTTTACTTTCTTGGGGCGGTTGTCATGGCTGCGGCCGGCATCTGGATAGTTGTTTTAATGATTGCTTCAGGTTCGCCTTTTCTTTTGGCTATGGGAGTATTATTTGCTTTAGGCTTCTCGACGATCCTGATTGATAGTTTTATACCAGGCGCTGTGCGCGGCGCGCGTTTTTCTGTGTTGGGTATAATGTTTGCTATTGTGCCGGCCTTTATCTTTTTTACCCAGGCAGTTGTTATTTTTGTTATTGCTATTGGGGTTATATGGTTGGTTGATTTTAATCGCGAAGCCGGGCTGGCAGATAAACGCGGTGAACTTAAATACACAACTGATAGATCAGTCATTGGCGATGAACATGAATTCAGAGCTGAAGATACACGCGTCGCTGCTACGCAGCGCCGCGGTTTCTATGGTTCGGTCCGCCAAATAGATAAAGACCTGAATACGATCTGGAGTAAGATGGGATATATGATACAAGATCGCAGTGCTTTATCGCAGCAGGTCTCGGAAGAGGAGGTAAAAAAGGCGATTGACATTGCCCGCCAACAGCAGGGAATAAAACCGGGAGAAAAATTAATTATATCGGTCTCAACAACTTTAAGTGACTGGATGGGTATCTACCGCCGCAATGAAATAGCCGGTGCAGTGGGAACTCTTGATACCATATTCAAGCGCATAGGCGCTTATGGCATGCCGCCGGAATTACATCCTTTGCTCAATAATCTGGTTGTAGACAGACGAATTTTGCCCAAGCAGGCAAAGCGTAAAGCGGATTTCCTGGATGGCCTGGCTAAAGCAGCGGCTGAAGCTAAAGATCAAAAAACGGTTTCAGATCCTATTGAGGATATCAAACTGCTTTATGAGATTCAGCGATGGCTGGGCGACATTCGCGCTGATGAAACCGCCGCTGAGCTGCGCCGATTGCAAAGCAGTGCCAGAGAACGCACAGCAAAAATGCCGATTGAAGCTTTAGGCAGTGGTTTCCGTGCTGAAGACATGGACTTGCGCGCGGTAGTAAGCAACATTACTTCAGCTGGACGTGACGGCGAGCTTGTGCCCAAGGATTTACAGCCTTTTGAAATGGAAAAACTCCATGAAATGCTCAAACTGCTCCGTAAGGGCAAAGCAGTAGCTGCGGATGAAACCCAACGGCTGGCAAATCTCTGGCAGCAATTGAGTGATAGGAATTTACAGGATCCGGAGAGTATTGAAGATCTCGTGCGCATTGCGGATGCTCAAAAAACGCTTAATGCGGATGCTGCCACAGCAATAACCGGACTTAAGCAACTCAATAAATATGTAGAACTCCATCTGTCAACCCAGTTGGCTCAAATAGCAAAAGATATAGAGAACCTGCGCCAGTTGATTATTGCATCTTTTGGCAGTGAGGTCAAACGTCCTTTAGTTATTGCAGACCCCAAACTTAGGCAATTGTACAATGTTTTGGCGGATCAAGGCTTACTGGATAATTTAAAAACTCTGGCTGACCCATCCAAAAAACTCCAGGCTATGACCTATTTAAGAGATGTCTGTCAATCTGTCGGCCAGCGTGGGCGCATACATCCTCATGCCCTGGAGCTTGCTACCATGGGGCAGAGGATCGGAGAAATTATTGCGGGCAATTTGAAGATCAAAACTGATTTGCCTGCTATTGGGACAGGTGTTTTAACCACCTTGTCCCAGGTCGCCAATGATGAAATGGACATCATCCCGGAACTTCAGGCTAAGGATAAGAATACCCAAAAGCCTATTCCCAATAAACTTATCAATTTAAAAGGTGAAATGGGACGTTTGGGCAAAAGCGGCGGTGTATCCGAATTTATGCAGCAAACCATCATCGAGTTGGCCAATGCCGCCGGTCCGGAGGTGGAGTTTGTGATGATGGTCAATAGCCCTCCGGGACCATTGCGCTATAAAAAAGAGATTCCTCTGCATAGCTTATTGCCTGAACGCGTTGATGATAACGGCGTTGTATTCTCGCCGGCCTTGAAACATAACAACTTAAAGCTAATACAGACCTATCATGACGAAGGCACGAATATTGATTTTCTGTACAACCTGCCCCGCAATCTGAGTGAGAGCTATCGGAGCAATTCGGTGATTGAGTTTATCAACATGCTTCTTACCTCACAGGGTGATAAGAATAAACTAGGCGCTGTGGTCGCGCATATTTCCCGGTCTATAAATTCATTCCTTAAACCTCAAGTAGCAGTTTATCACCACGTTGCTGAACGGGTTGACTTAAAAGCCACTCAGGAACAGGTAGGACCCTTGGAAGAGGTCGGCACTTGGGGGCTGTCCCAGATGATTTATGGCGGCTATCTCAATAAGATCATGTTTCTGCAGCCTGAATATGCCAGGGCTATCAGCCAGTACAATCCCTGGTATCCGAATTTAATAAATCGTACTGGTGTTGTTCCGCATCAATTGTTGAATAAAGCCGAGGTTGGACCGGCGATTGATTATACGCGCTTGTCGCTTAATGAAATGTACGCTTTTACATTCGGCAAACTGGGTTCCTATAAATTCACGGATATTTATTATCAGGCGGTAATGGAAATTCAGGAGAACCAGCGCAAAAAAACGCAGCTGACCATTAAAAAGAATGCGCGTCTCAAAGTAGTTGCTGAATTTCCGGGGGATCCGCAACGACAAAAGCGTAAGCTGAGTTATTATCAATATCAGGCAGCAATACGTTTGCGGTTGAAGAACAGCAAGTCTTTGTCCGCGGATGAAGCCCTGGCTGAGGATCAGGTTAAAGAGGAAATTCAAAAACAAGTCACAATTTTTTTGGAGGAGCAAAAACGATTACCGCAAAATGTTTCAGAAGAGAAGGCAGTCATACAGCAAGCCCTTAGTGAAGACATACAGGAATTGTTGGATGCAGAGATTGAAAAACATCTTATAAATATTCATTTCACCGGCGGTCCTCATCCCAACCCGGCACTTGCTGGTGACAAATTTGCCGGTGAGGCAGTGGCCCGCTATGTTATGGGCTTGGTGGGGAGCAATATTTTGTATACCGGTTTTGTGGAGGATGAGGATGTCGCGCGGTATTACAAGGCCGGTATTCACCTGATGTCCCATACTTTTGGTACCGGCCGTCCCGGCCCATTGGCCAATTTTCCTGAAGTATTAGCCATTGCCCTGCTCTCAGTGCCGGATATTTATCGTGTACATTTGGCTGAAGGCATGCGGTTTTTCTTCTTGGGCGGTTATGCAACTGTCAAGCGTGAAGAAGTTGTGCAGATGCGTAACAATGCCATGAAACTTTTTGCGCGTCAGCTTAACCGGACATTCTTTGAAAAAGGCACTGTTAAAATTACACCGGAACAGGTATTCAGGCTTTTCAAGAACCAGTTTTTTGTGGACAAAGCATTTTTTGCGGACTTGCCCAAGGATGATGAGGATACGCGGATTGATCTGGATTTGATGGCCAACCACATCCGCTCCTTAGCTAAAACTCCGGCCGGCCGGCTTAAAATTAAAGGTATAACCATCCGGATTAACCAGGAATTAGGGGAACCAGGGATTACCCTGCTGGGCAATGATGTCAAAGATACAGACAATGAAGATGAAAAAGCCCGGAAATTGACGAACGACATGATACTGCTGATTGAAGCTATTACTTCAGATGCCAGCCGTAAGGCCATGATGTCTGATTTGATAACCAGTTTGGATGAAACAGAGGACAGAATGGCGGGCCAACAAAAAAAGGCAAGCTTCTCAGATGCCGGCACCCAGGCGGCAATTGACACAATTGAGGCTGAAGCAGATACAGAAGCAGAATCAACTGAAATAGAGAAGCAGGAACCTTTAAATTTCAAGGGTGCTTTTTTTAGAGGCATCCTGGGTTCAGGATTAATGATTGTTGGTGTTGTTTTTCTTATAACTTCCAGTGCAGTAGTGTTTCCTCTGCTGGGCATGGTATTGGGAATCATCATTTTGGCGTTTTTGAGTGAAAGAAATCCGGGTATTAGCTTGCTCTGCTTAGGTTTAGGTTCCCTGGCAACAGGGATTACTTTAATTATAATCAGCAGTTGGGCAGTGGTGCCGGTTATTATGGGGGTTTTTGGTTTGCTTATGCTGTCGGGGTGGGCAGGACGTCAATTAAGTCTGAATGCCACCAAAGAGCAGCGTAAAGCTCGTGCTTTTGAAAAAGCCGGTTTTCAAACCGGGGATGTAATTATTCCGGAAACTATTTTTCGCTTAAACCGCGATCTGGTGGATTTCTTTAGATTCTTTGAGACACCACAAGGTAAGAAAGCCATGACCGAGGCAGCTCTTTTAAACCGTCAGATTCAGACCCAGTATGAGCCTGCCAGGGTTATGCGTAATTATGTGCTGCAGATTATGGAGGTTTTGCATAATAAATTACCTTGGTACCAACGTTGGGGACAATATATGTGGTATGTCAATCCCATTGGCCGTGTACTGATAGACATAGGACTCCATCCCCATGGTTTTGTGCGCCAGACCTCGCGTTTTATAGGGCATTATTTTAAGCAAATTCTGCTTCTGTTGCCTGTGACTATTTCTGTAAAAATTTATGATACATTCATAAAATCGTTTTTGCAGATTGTGCTGCCTAAGATTAAAGATGCAGTGATCTGGCTCAAAGATAAAGTAGCCGTACCTATGGTCTCCATCTTTATAACCGGTGTCAGCTTGGCTATGGATGGGATCATAAGATTTTTTAGATTGGAAATCGTGGGCAATGTGACCCAGATTATCAAGGATATTGCCAATTTTATTAAAGACGAAATTATTATCCGGTTTGCGAAGTTTGTCTGGCGCAATATGAAGCGAATTTTAAAAAAATTCTGGGAAGAGAAATTAGTCCCATTCTTCCGGGTCCTGGACAAGGTATGGAACAAGCATATCCGTCCGGTTGTTATTACAGCCCAGGATTGGTTGGTTGTTCGTTTGAAATTTATAGCTGACCTTATTATTCGTTTCAAAGCCCCTATTATGGGAGCTGTTTTTTTTAATATGGCTATAATAGCGTTTGCTACCGGCACATCGGATATCTCTGCGCAGCTTATCACTAATACTATGAAAGTCGCCGTGAGTTACGATCTTTCACAGACTTTGCTGGTAGTGAGTCTGATGCTTATGATTAACTACGCTACTACCTATTTTATTGAGTTCTTCACCGAGAAAAGCTTCCGCTACAATACTATGAAGACTCTGGCCCAGATGAGTTATGGTCTGGTGCCTACCTTGCTCTACCAGGTTGCTGTTCTTTTCATGGTAGCAGTATTCTTAGGTCCCATTTTGGTCGAGCCTGGGTACTATGCGCTATTACGCATGCTGGAAACAACTTTAGTAGGTGTATTTATTTCCTACTGGGGCAACCAGAATATAGTTCAGAAGATGACCGGCCGTTTAAAAATACCGGTGCTGCTGGCTAAAGATAATATTGTGTTCCTCCTACGCGCGGTAATACTTATGCTTCCGAAACCTGCGAGCGTTCTCTTTAAAGAAAATGTCTGGGATGTTTATATTTGGCCGGTAATTAAATTTTTTCATCTGGATCCGTTTTTTATATGGCTGCAAAATATTAGTATTGATATTTATCATGTCTTTATAGAGACTGTTCAAAATCTTATCCAGTTCTTAGACATAAGTCCCATGCACTGGCTATATTCTGTGGCTATTATATATCTGGCCTGGAAGCTGGTTAAGTTTTTTAATTATATTGGGTTGGAAAAATTTGCGCGCGGTAACTGGCGTTATTTAACCACCGGCACTATTGCCGTTATTGCTTTATCCATACTTTTTAATTGGCACATGTCCATACCGGTGATTCAGGTCTTTGTTGGCCTGATACTGGCGGAAAAGTTTGTCAAAGGCATTGTTGAAGGTGTCAGGCGTACAGGCAAAACAATCAGGGAATTGCGGAAAATGCGGCCCGGACCTGCTGCGGGTGCAATGCTTTGGGGAACGTTGAAATTCTTTGGCAAGGTTTTTTACTTTATTGCCATAGGAATAGTTTTTACATTCTGGCTTTATGGCGGATTTGCTTATGCTAATTATTATATAGTAGCAGGTATTGTGGCTGTGGTGACGACTATTTTTAGTCTGTGGAGCGCAGGCAAAACCGGCCTGCTGGGAAAATCACCCTGGCGCATGATAGCTGTGATCGTTAGTGTGGTTACCGGTATGTTCTTTGTCGGGTCTATTTTAACAGCCAATACTTTCTTGCCCGGTTTTTTTGCCATCACCTCAGGGCTTTTGATTCTGATGGTCTTTGGCATGTTCCGTATTTTCTATTCCCCCCGGACCAGACAGCGGATTCGCTCGGAACATACGGATCCCTTGATTGAGAAACGTTTGAAAAAGATGAATGAAGTGATACCCATGGATGATCTTGTCTGGCGGGAAAAAGCTTTTCGCCGTCTTTTTATCTACGCGGCTCTGGCAGCTATGGTTTTCTTTTCAGCTATGGGCCAGATCCGTATTCCGGGAATAGCTTATTCCTTGCCGCTCTCTTTGCTCACACCTACGGTTTCTATTCAGGGGCCCTGGCTGGTTATTTTTCTGACAGCCTTATTGTCCTTAGGAGTTTTTGCGCTCATTCAAATTGTTCGTAATCGGATAAACCGCAAACCCTCGGACCAGGAGAAACGGGAAGCTAAGCCCGGATTCTGGCGGCGTGCTATTCTGAATATGGCTATGTTCGGCTTGATTGTGCTCTCAGTATTGCCTCTCGCGAAAAAAGCGGACTCGCATATGGGCTCGCCGCGCAGCTTAAAATGGCCGAGTTTGCAAACCGCTTTTGATAATTTAATAAACCGGACCGCTCCGATTGACCGGCAGCGCGTATCATCCTGGTTCACGCCTCGCGAGGATCGCACTACTGAAACCGGGGTCAAGCAGGCACAAGGCGGACGCCGGACCAGGGCGGATACTGCCCGGATCGGACCGGTGAATCAAATTGATTATCTGCTGAACGGTCTTTGTTCCCATACGCAGAATGATGAAATTATACGGCCTCCTAATGCAATCCAAAACCGGGAATATAAAAACCTGGAAACACCCGTTACCTTCAAACGTATTACGACCAAGGGTTTAGTCCAGCCGTTGTTTTATGATAAAGACGCAAAACAATTGCTATATTCACCTGTTTATGTCACTCGCGATCTGAATAACTTCTATTTGGAAGCAAAATCCGGACAACCACGGGCGCAGGTTAATTTTCTTATGTCACCTGATGAACTGAATAGAACCCGCTATCTCCGGTATGATTATAATGGAATATATAAAGGCCAGAAGAGCTGGCTGGATGTGAAGATTACGGTGCTGACCAATAATAGACAGGAGCAGGAAATTTATGTCCGCCCCTGGTTCACTTATGGCTATGTTTCTCTTGACCTTAAAGGCGCTATCCTGCGCGAGGGTTTGGATATTACCGATATAACCGTGGCTGAGGTAAGCATCCGGATCAATCACAGCCAGGGAGAGGTTTTTGGTAATCTGCAGAACCTGCGTCTGGCTTCTGAGCATACTGAGTTCTGGAAGCGTGTGCAGACCATTGATATCTACGATTATCAGCAGGTCAAGGCCTTTTGCCAGGATATGAACATCAGTTTTACCTTCTTTATTATGACCATGCAGGACCTGATCTATGGTTATAGCGAGGACAATAGCCGGGTTTATGAGATTGGCAAGTATAATTTTTACGCTCGCCGGACAAGTGAAATTCCACGTTTTATCAATGATATCCAGACGGATGCTCAGCAAGTAAGCCTGGCCTTAGAGTCCCTGGCTGATGATGCTCAACAGCAGAATTGGACGGATGAAGAAAAAAAACGCCGTGTTTTCGCGAAACTAAAAAAACTGCGATTAGCCGGGAACAAGCAACTGAAAAAAGAACTTATTGATATGCACAAAGCTTTTGGTACAGAGCGCTGGAGCGTGGTTGAGTTGGAACGTAAGCTGCGTTTGCGATGGGCAGGCATTGCAGCTGACGGCTGGGAAAATAAATATTTCTGGACGTTTATCGTGCCGGAAGAACATGTTTATAGGCCGGTTAATTTTGAACGCGAATACCGTAAGTTTATGGTGACTGCTCCCGGGCACGGCAAACCCAGAGCAGGATATTCCGGTGAAGAACTATTTAGTCCGGCTATCGTGCAATATAAGGACACTGCTTTTGTAGTGGATTCGAATTTACCTGAACAGCCGGAGACTCTGGCTAATAACCAGATTTCACTTGTGAATTTTTTAGTCACTCCACAACTAAATCTCTCGCCTGCCGGCTTTGAGAATATGCTTACTATGGAGAGCATGTTCAAAATTGAGACCCTGTGTCTCGATTATATGCTGAACAGCGCCAAACGCAACGGCAAGTTGAGCTTAGCTGATCAAGTGACGCTTAGCGCATTTGAGCAAGGCCGGATTACACCTGAACAAAAGAAGGCTATGTTCCAGGGTCTTGGTTTGCAGGAGGTTTATACTTCTGAGGAATCATTATTACAAGCCTACCGCCTGGCGCAAATGCTTAAACCCTACAGCACAGTGAAAAGTTTGAAATATAATTTATTCCGCCGGAAAGAATTGCGGACAACTTTTGCCAACCAAAGAAAGCTGCTGTCCATGAATAACCAGGTGGAATTGCTTAAACAGTTTGGTTCACAAGAGGAGCTTCTGACAGCCTGGAGCAACAACATGAATCTCCATACTCTGGTCAGACAACATGCGCTGCGCAAATATTCCGCCCTGGAGCTGGAAACACGTATTTTGTATTACAATTGGGAGATATTGAAATTCTATCCCGGCGACCGCCTGCAGCATGAACTCGCTACCAAATTCTCCGGTGGAGGCGGCAAGATCGGCCATTCCAATCCCAAACTGGATATGCGTGACCGTGATGACTATGCGATTTTAACAGAACTTAATTACGTTATCGCACAAAATGGCCATAATCCCATTACTATGAATGATTTGAAGCGCATACAGCGCGAGGACAGCGGTATGAAGATGGTGGTGGATGAAAGTGGGATTCGCCATTTCATTCCCTGGCCGCGCTATTTTTTCTCTAAATACTGGACTCCTCAGGTTCTCTATGATTTTATTCGTACCCGTCATCCGGCTTATTTTTACGGCAATACAGACGCGCGTGTGCTGCCTTTGCATGAACTGGCTATTGAAAATAGCAATGTAGGTGAGACCTGGGATCAAATGAAAACTACTGTAGGGACTCAGTTTGAGACAACCGGGGTTCAGGCATTATGCGATAAATACGGTGTCTCTCCGGATATTCTGAGAGGTCTGCTTGATCTGAGCGCCTGGGAATTCAATGAGCTGGCTAACGAATCTCAAGTGAAATTAGGTCTGCTCAAACCTATTCGCAGGGATTTACGTAAACAGGCTGAAGTTGACTTTGACGCCAGGCTCAAAGCCGGGGATAAAACCTTGCTGGCTGAAATTGATCAGGAAGCGCAGATACTTATCAATGAAGCGCGTGTACAAGGCAAACGGCTCTTGTTTGATACCGCGCGTACCCAGGCGATTCCCGGGGTTAAAGAGCAGTGGGTACGGCGTGCCTGGCAAAACCAGGAAGCGCCGCTCTTTGATCAGGCGCAGAAGAAAGCTCAGACTGAACTGGAGCGCGGCCGGGCAAAAGATATTCTTTTAGCTGTTTATATAGACCAATTAGATAAACTCCCGGATTACGGTCTTAAAGATGCCGCCGATATGCTGGATCTAATGCATGATCCGGAACGGCTTTGGAAAACCGGGGTCATGGAAGAGGATAATTATGATCAGATGGTAGACCTGCTTCTGTCAGATCGTTTACTGGTAAAATACGGCATCTATACGCGTGGGGATATGGACAAGATTTTTCAATCCATGATGTTTGCCCGCCAGCAATGGTACAAACCTGAAGCGCGTTTTATTCGTCCGGAACCTGTGGCCGGCGGACAAAGCCCGATTGATGATGAACTCGTGGGTATTACCAAGGTTTTGATTGGAGAGTATAAGCGTATTTCAACTGAGGGTACGAATTGGAAATTAAGATTTATGCAGTGGTGTATTGATGCTTTTAAGAAAGGCCGCGATATACCCTCAGTGAAACCTATAGAAACAGGCGAGCTCTTTGTGGCCTATGATAAAAGTCAGCTTACTTTGGAAAATTTCTTTGAAATGCTCAATTCTAACGCCCAGCAGCAGCGTGAAGCCTTATTCTGGCGCAAAGTAGCTGACAAAGTCCAGTTAGGACGTGTTTTGCCCACAGACCTGGTTGAGTATATAAAAGGGATGGAGTTGAAGTTTGAGCAAGAGTTGGGTATCAATTTTTGGAAGGTTAATCCTTCACTTACAGATGAGCAACTGCTCCAACACTTTAGTCCCTACAAGTTATTGCACAAGGATATTGCTGATCAGTGGTTGGCTCTGGACGGCTGGAATGAATTGCGCGCAGCCAGGTATATAGGGCAGCTCTTTTATCGCAGCCGTATGGGAGAAGATATTACCCTGAACAATACCTTGTTCCGCAATTTTGTGATGAATGAGATGGCTAATCGGCCTGATATGACACCTGTAAAACCGTTTACAGTGCAGTCTTTTGATTTTTTTCAGATGACGGATGAGCGGATTGAGCAAGCTTTTGAAGACGGTGAAATCCCGATCCCAGTGGTGGCAAGTCGAGACCGTTATGTTCTCAGTAAAAATCTTCGTGTTTGGGGCATGGATGAACGCGGAGTCAGAATCACGCAAAACCCGGATAACAGCATTGACATTAAAGGAACCAGCACCAGGCAGCGCACTGGTTATGCTACCGGCAAGATGATCATACCCACGGATATGAATGTTGTTGCTATCCAGGTGGATGAGATTACTCCCGGGACACCGCTGTTTATAAAAATTGTTGGAGATAAATTCCAGCATGAAGGTGAAGTTGAGGCTCAAATTCATCGGAAACGTGTGCAGCAATTAATTAAAGAATTACAAGCCAAAGCGACGAATGAAGCGGATAGACATCAGGCGGTTGAGTTGGCCTATAAGATCGCTGAACAGGAAGCTAAGCAGCGCCGTCAAAAGCATGTGCAAGCAGTATCCGCACGACCGACTGAAAAAATTGAAAAACCTCTGGTTGCTTTGGATATCCCGCAGGGCGGCCAGACTTATTTTGTTGTGCTGCCCAAAGATAAGCTGGCAGAGGTTGGCGGCGCCATTCGTCTGGATATCGGCCTGGTTGGTCAATGGATGGAGGAGACAGTTCGTGGACACGAAGATCCTGAGTCCGGAACACTTACGACAGCCAAAGGCCGCAATGAGGTGGTTGCCGGCACAGGCGCCAGGATCAAGGGCATAAGTCTGCTCAGGCCTGATCGATGTCCGCCTGAGATTCAATATATGATTGAAAATCCGGGAATTACCCTGATAACTCAGTATGGATATGTTAATCCTGATGCCGGTTCCCGGCCTAATATTGGTGTGGACGTGACAAAGCAACGCACTCAATTCTCGATTCCTACTGAACGTAATACCCAAGGCGTGTTTTCAGGATTGGATATTCATACGGTCCGGGATGCGGATGGCAATTATTGGATACGAATGCGCGGCAATGGTGATCAACAATGGCGCTTTGCCTACAAGTTACCTGAGATGGTTGAAAAAGTTACAGGTGTAACAGGGGAGTATCAGGTAAGAGGCAAGCCGGTGGAAGGCTACGGTCAGATCACAGATAAACAGCAAGGGAATGT
>JAGLMY010000078.1 GCA_023139775.1 bacterium | reverse complement strand
GGTTTAAAAAACCAGATTCCCGATTAAACCGTTCGGGAATGACAAACTAAAAAAATGCTTCATTGACCTGTTACCATTTAGACGGTTTCCGGATGTATTTCCGGATCAGAGTATGCTAAACTAATCGTAATATATCTTGAATATCTGAGGAGGTTTATATGAGCACTAAAATCATTCTCTCTGAAGATGAAATTCCCCGGCAATGGTATAACCTGGCTGCTGATCTGCCTTCACCCCTGCAACCACCCTTAGGCCCTGATGGCAAACCCATTACCCCGGACATGTTGGCTCCGGTTTTTCCGATGAACATAATTGAGCAGGAAGTGAGTCAAAAGCGTTGGATTGATATTCCTGAAGAAATCCTCAGCATTCTCTATTTGTGGCGTCCTTCTCCGCTTTACCGTGCCAAACGCTTGGAAAAAGCTTTGAATACACCGGCCCGGATCTATTATAAAAACGAGGGTGTTAGCCCGGCCGGCAGTCACAAACCCAATACCGCCGTAGCCCAGGCCTGGTATAATAAGCAATTTGGTATAGAACGGATTACTACGGAAACCGGAGCCGGGCAATGGGGAAGTGCTTTGGCTTTTGCCTGCTCATTACTTGGTTTGGAATGTAAAGTCTTTATGGTACGCATTAGTTTTGACCAAAAACCATTCCGTAAAATGATGATGCATACCTGGGGCGCCAACTGTGTGGCCAGTCCCAGTAATGAAACCAAGGCCGGCCGGGAAATCCTGGAAAAAATGCCGGACACACCCGGAAGCTTGGGCATTGCCATTAGCGAAGCGGTTGAGGCCGCTGTCACGGACACCTCAGGAAAAACCCGCTATTCTTTGGGCAGTGTGCTCAATCATGTCATGTTGCACCAAACCATCATCGGCCTGGAAGCTAAAAAACAATTGGAAAAATTCAACGAGAAAAAAGTGGATATCGTAATTGGATGTGCCGGCGGTGGCAGTAATTTTGCCGGGCTCTCTTTCCCCTTTGTGAACGATAAAATTAATGGCGCTGAAACAACCATTATTGCTACTGAACCTACCTCTTGCCCAACCTTAACCAGAGGCCCGTTTGCCTATGATCTCGGAGATACGGCTGGAAACACACCCTTATTGCCCATGTATACCTTAGGGCATAATTTTATCCCAGCACCGATCCATGCCGGCGGCTTACGTTATCATGGTATGTCACCTTTAGTGAGCCAGGCTGTGGTGGAAGGACTCGTCACTCCCAAAGCCTATGATCAGTTGGAATGTTATGAAGCCGCTGTCATGTGGGCCCGAACAGAGGGTTTTATTCCTGCTCCGGAAACCAGCCATGCTATTGCCTCTGTGGTTGAGCAGGCCAAACAAGCTAAGGAAGAGGGAAAAGAGAAGGTTATTCTCTTTAACTGGAGTGGTCATGGGCTAATGGATTTAATGGGCTATGAAAAATATTTTGACGGTCAACTGACTAATTATGCTCTGCCGGATGATGAACTACAAAATAATTTAAAAATACTGGAGAACTTTCCCAAAGCGCCTGAAAACAAAACCGGAAAGTGGTAATTGAAAATGATAGACAAGTATGATAAACAGGAAACGCGCTGCCGCATCTTGGGGCATGAGATCAGCTTTCACTACTGCCGCACACAGGGAGAAGAGCGTTTGTGCCGGCATATACTGAACTGTTGGTTTGAGCGTTTGCCTGTTGAGGCTTTTCTAAAAGAGCATTACAACCCGGAGGCGCTGCATACGTTGTGGTCGCCTCCGGCTCCTAAAATGCATACTCTCTTGGAGCTGATTGAGAAAGCCAAGCAGACTTTAAATGAAGAGTCGTAAGTCTCTCGCTTTTCTTAATTTAACTCTTTTCAGGAGTAACTATGTCGTCCACTATTCATTTTGAACATAAACTGACTTTTTTCCAGGAACTGTGCCTGGTCTTAAAAAATTTTATTCAGGGTCAATTTCTCATCGCACTGTGCAATGCCGGCGTGGCCGGGTTGGCGTTTTGGATCATGGACATCAATTATGCGTTGTTGCTCGGTGCCTTCGTGGGCCTAATGAGCTTTATTCCTTATTTGGGTCCTATTCTGGGCTTTCTGCCGGCTATTGTCATGGCCTGGATAACACATCATAATTTTTGGTATATCCTGGGCGTGATTGGTGTCTGGGCCTTGATTCAAGTCCTAGAGAGCTTGGTCTTTCAGCCTAAAATACTGGGTGACAAATTAAAAATCCATCCCTTGTTGGTGATTCTTTCTTTTGTAGTCTGGGGCGCCTTACTGGGTATCGTTGGGGTGCTTTTGGCTGTCCCGCTGACTGCCATTTTGCAAATTATTATACGCAGGATTCGGGCACGATAAAAAGGGCTTACCGGGTGAGTAGCGCAAAGGAATTTCA
>JAGLMY010000077.1 GCA_023139775.1 bacterium | reverse complement strand
CAGCGCCCAGTCCCTGTCCCTGGGCTATTTCCAGCGACAAAGTCACTGGTCCCAGCGGAGCCGAAGCTTCCAGCCCAATTAAATTTGATGTAACTTCCTGATTAATTCCGGCCAACTTTCCTTGCCGATAAGCACCGGATAACGCAACTAAAATTTTATCGATTTTATAGCCAACCCGGGCGCCGATAAAAGGCATGCGCATTTGATCTCCAAACGGTCCTGTGAAAGATCCGCGCTCAAAACGCATAATGGTCACTGCGTATTCCATGCCAAAGTCTAAGTGTTGTTTAAAAGTAATTTGAGGAATTCTCTGCCACAAATTCCCCCCGTAACCCATGATAGAAAAATCCAAGGCACTGGGGTGCAGCGTCATAATCGGCGTCCAGTCCTGACCCACAATCAGCTTGAGGCTGTCGGTTCCGTATTGAATTTTAGCCAGGCGCAATCTTGGAGCCTGCAATCCAACAGCATCTGATCCCCAAAAGTCGAATTCCCCCTGGGCAATAATCGAAAGCTCTCCGCATTTCCATTCAGATTTCACACCTAAGAGCAAAAATCTCGAATTAAAAGTGCTGGAATCATTTTCTCCCGGACCGGCGGCGGTGAGATAGCCGTTAAACTGTGCCGGATCCAAAGGGTTGGTATTCCGGGAACTATAGATTGCGTCCAACTCTACATGCCCGTAAGTCTTGACTTCAAAAGTCTCTGCTTCCCCCGCTGCTTCGGAAAACACACTTAGTCCCGACAAAATTAAAGCCAGGCTTAAAAAGCCGAAACCTATTTTTAGACTATTTCTTTTATCGAATTTTTTCTGGTCTTGCATTTTTTTCCCCCTTCATAAATTTAAATTCATTTCAAATATGTTGATGCTTTTCAATCAATACAAAATATAAATATCACATCCCCACCTTTCCTTTTTTTTATTTGTAAGAGGTATACGCAAGAGACGTGCCAATTACTTTGATTGCGAAGAAGATGTTTTTTATCATAATTTAAAGGGTGAAAAATCAGCGAAGCAGCCGGGAAGAAATACACAAAGGCTACAATTTTGTATTTATCGATGTTATTAGTACTGATTTGTATTTTTGCGGATAAGTAATTTCCTCTCAAGGATACTATAGTGAAAACTTATGTAGACCGCTGTAAAGGTCATATTCAGGCTGGTAAAAAAACCAAACTCGTGTATCTCATGGCCAGAATGATATTGGTGAAATTACCACTTTTTAAGACATTTATTGGCAAAATTGCCAACTATTTAGACCTATTTTAATCTCAATTACTTTTTTTATTACATATATATATATTTTATTCATGTAAGCTGAGCAGGAATTGGAAATATTTTTTTTATATATTCCTATCATTCGGTTTTTATTAGGCAATTTTGCCAGTTTGATTTTTCCCGGCTGTTTTTCTCTCTGATTAAATATAAAAAACAAAGGATAATTTATTGACAATTATTTTATGTTTTGCCAGAATAGGCAATCGTTTGCCAATAAGTAAGAATTCCAGGTTGTACGCCTACAAGTTTCTCAATCCTGTTTTCAGTACCTCTGGATTTCACAAGAATTGGCAGCAACTATAAAAGGGAGGATGTACGAATGATTCAATGGCCAAAAAGCAATGATGCAATCGGAAGTGTCAACCGCGGTAATCCTTGCGAATCCGGTCTCTGCACTCTGTGCCGGGCGGATTGTAAAGGCAAGTGCGAAACCTGGTTGTCCAGCATGAAGGGTCGTAAGATTCTGTATCCCAGAGATTTCGGAACCATCACAGCCGGCAGCTCGAACACCTGTCATGTAGGCGTTTCCTATAATTCTTTGAGAATTAATGGATATGTGTACGGTGCCAATGGCGTGCCGCAAGGTCTTTCGAATTCCGAAGATGATTGCGTATTTCCCAATGTCAACACCGAATTGGAATTCGGTACTGAGATAAAAACCAAAGCGCGTGTACCCTTGATGACCGGCGCTTTGGGATCTACTTTTATTGCTGCTAAATATTGGGAATCCTTTGCCATTGGCGCAGCCTTGGTCGGTTATCCGATCGTGGTTGGCGAAAATGTGGTTGGTGTTGATAAAGAATCCGAAATCAAGAACGGCAAGATCAACAAAGCCCCTGAACTGGATCGCCGCATTGATACCTTCCTGCGTTATTATGACGGTTATGGCGCTATCATTGTTCAGATGAACGTCGAAGACACCCGCAATGGCGTGGCTGAATACATCATTAATAAATACGGCGACAAGGTTATCCTGGAATTAAAATGGGGTCAAGGCGCCAAGGTTATTGGCGGCGAAATTCAGGTCACCTCTTTGGAGTACGCGCTCTTCTTGAAAAAAAGAGGTTATGTGGTGGATCCGGATCCGACCCTTCCCGAAGTTCAGGAAGCGTTCGAAAATAAATCCATCCGCTCCTTTGCGCGTCACAGCCGCTTGGGATACACCAGCCTGTCCTCCAAAGAAGAAGTGGAAAAAAGCTTTATGGAATCAGTAGCTTATCTGCGCAAACTCGGTTACAAAAGAATTTCTTTAAAAACCGGATCCTATGGCATGGAAACCTTGGCTATGTCCATTAAATATGCCAGTGATGCCAAATTGGAACTGCTAACCATTGATGGTTCCGGCGGCGGAACCGGCATGAGTCCGTGGAACATGATGGAATCCTGGGGTGTTCCTTCCATTAACCTGCATGCCAAAGCATCGGAATATGCTTCCTTGCTCGCACAGAACGGAACCAAGGTTGTTGATATGGCGTTTGCCGGCGGCTTGGCCAAAGAAGATCAGATTTTCAAGGCCTTGGCTTTGGGCGCACCGTTTACCAAGCTTGTGTGTATGGGAAGATCACTTATGATTCCCGCTTACTTGGGCGCGAATGTGCAAGGCGTGTTGCGGCCCGAGGACAAAGTGAAGGTTAACGGCAATTGGGATAAATTGCCGCCTACGGTGGAAGAGTGTGGAATCAAAGAAGCTGAGATTTTCGCCGGCTACTATGACGTGCAAAAAAAAGTCGGCAAAGATGAAATGAAGAACATTCCGTTTGGCGCCATTGCCAGCTGGACCTTGGCTGATAAGCTGGCTGCCGGTTTGCAGCAACTGATGGCCGGAGCACGCAAGTTCTCCTTGTCTGAAATTACACGTAAGGAAATCTACTCCGCCAATCGCGAGACCGAAAAAGATACTGGTATCCCATTCATCACGGATGTGGAAGATGACGCAGCCAAAGCAATTCTCACCGGTACTCCCAGTAAGTCCGCGACTGCTGTTGGCAACTAGGGATCGCATAAACCAAAAAAGGGTGGCCGTGAGGCCACCCTTTTTTTTTACCTATCCTCCGGGACAGGGGGTGTCAAATACACATACATATATTGACGAATCCAAGCTACTCCTGCTAAGATTTGTCATACTTCTATGCTTTGTGCGGTGTGTTTTCAGGATTGTTTTTTCGCAAAATTCCCCGCATTAAAGCGCGGAGAATTCGCGGTGTTGTATTAAATTTACTTTCCAGGAAAGGATCATAACCTTGTACGAAATCATCTCTAAACGTTTGATTGCGCCCGCAGTTTGGCGACATACCATCAAGGCTCCTGAAATCGCCCGTAAACGGCAAGCCGGAAATTTTGTGATTGTCCGGCCCATAACGGGTAGTGAACGTATTCCCTTGACTATTGTTTCTTCAGATACGCAGGCCGAAACCATTGACATCATTTTCCAGGTCGTCGGGGCCACAACCATGGACCTGGCTGAGGCAAAAAGTATTCAGGATATTGTCGGCCCCTTGGGGCACCCTACCCATATTGAGAATTACGGCCGCGTGGTGGTTGTGGGCGGCGGCGTGGGTATCGCACCGCTTTTGCCTATTGCCCAGGCCTTAAAACAAGCCGGCAGCCGTTTGACTGCCATTCTGGGTGCCCGTTCCAAAGATTTCTTGATTTTGGAAGATGACCTGGCACCCATTAGTGATGAACTGCTAATTGCCACGGACGACGGTTCCCAAGGACAAAAAGGACTGGTCACTAACGCCTTAAAACCCCTGCTCGATAAAAAAGCAGTTGACTTTGTCCTGGCCATAGGGCCGGTAGTCATGATGAAGGCGGTATCGGAATTAACCCGGTCCTATGGAGTGAAAACCATGGTCAGCTTGAATCCCTTAATGATTGACGGGACCGGAATGTGCGGTGTTTGCCGTTGCAAAATCGACGGCCAAACCAAGTTTGCCTGTGTGGATGGCCCGGAATTTGACGGCCATCAGGTTGATTTTGACAATTTGACCCGCCGGCTCTCTATGTACCATGCGGAAGAAAAAAAACGAAAGGAAATAAGGTCCTAAACCATGCCGTTAAATCTAAATCGTGTTTCCATGCCCGAACAAGAGTCACAAGAACGCCGGCATAATTTCAAAGAAGTTAATCTCGGCCTGACTCCTGAATTGGCGCGCGCTGAAGCCGGACGTTGCCTGTTTTGTAAAAAACCTACTTGTATTGACGGTTGTCCGGTTCGAATTAACATTCCCGCTTTTATCCAGGCTGTTTTGGATAATGACCTGAATGAGGCCGTGCGCCGCATCCGGGTGGACAACTCGCTGCCGGGCATTTGCGGACGTGTCTGCCCACAAGAGACTCAATGCGAACAAACCTGTGTGTTAAATAAAAAAGGCGCCCCAATTGCCATTGGAGCGTTGGAACGCTATGTCGGTGATTATGCCATCCGGGAATGCCTGGCAACTGAGTGCGTGGTGGCTGAAAACGGAATCAAGGTTGCAGTCGTAGGCAGCGGTCCCTCAGGTTTGACCTGCGCCGGAGAATTGCGAAAACAGGGGTACTCAGTCACTGTGTTTGAGGCTTTGCATGAATTAGGCGGAGTCTTGGTTTACGGTATTCCTGAATTCCGTTTACCCAAGGAAGCAGTAGTCCAGGTGGAGATTGATACCCTAAAAACCATGGGTGTGGAATTCAAAACCAATTATTTAATCGGCAAGACCCTTTTGCTATCCGATTTAATGGAAGCTGAGGGATTTGCCGCCGTGTATGTTGCCACCGGCTCAGGCTATCCCCAGTTTATGCAGATTCCCGGCGAGGATTTAAATTATGTTTACTCTGCCAACGAATTTTTAACGCGCATGAATCTTATGCAAGCTTATAAAGGCGATGCCGCAGCAACCCCGATTTTCGTGGGAAAAAGCGTGGCAGTAATCGGCGGTGGAAATACCGCCATGGATGCGGCCCGCTGCGCGCTTAGGATGCCAGGGGTGGAAAAAGTCTCTCTGATCTACCGGAGATCTGAAAAGGAAATGCCCGCACGAACCGAGGAGGTCAAGCACGCGAAAGAAGAAGGCATTAATTTCCAGTTCCTGACCGCTCCCACCGAGTATCTGGGCACACCCGAAGGCGCGGTCCGGGCTGCCCGGTGCGTCCGTATGGAACTGGGCGAGCCGGATGCCTCAGGCCGCCGGCGGCCGGTGGTTATTCCAGACAGTGAATATGAAATCCAGGTGGATGCGGTGGTAGTTGCCATTGGCACGCAGGCAAATCCCATAATTGCGCAAACCACTCCCGGCTTAGAGATCAATAAATGGGGCTACATTGTTACGGACGAAGACGGGCTGACTTCCATTAAAAATATCTATGCCGGCGGTGATATTGTCAGCGGAGCAGCCACCGTTATTTTAGCCATGGGTGCCGGCCGGAACGCGGCGCAAAAGATTCATGAAGTACTTGCGCGCTAGGAGCTTGAGCATTTAGAGTCTATGTCTAAATTATCTACGTTTTTTGCGTAGATAATTTTCTTTGCTTCCGGGCTTTGCCGGCTTAGGATTTTAAAACTCAAAATCGTGCTTTAATGGCAAGATTATTTCACCACAGAGACACAGAGGGCACAGAGAAAACAAGATAAAATTAAAAGATTTTAAAAAACTCTGCGTACTCTGTGCCTCTGTGGTGAATATACCTTTTTGATTCCGGGTTGCCCGGGTTAGTTTGTTAATTTCACCCTTTTAGCCCGCTCGGCTTTTCCCTCAACCTCCTGCAAAATCATATCCACGTTCTTTTTGTTGACACGATAAAAGACATCAAAAACATCACCGGCCACGGGAATTGCTCCCAAAACCACATCCACAACAATATTACACAACATCGCCATAAGCGTAGGCACGGAACAGCGATGGCGAATGGCTTGCAGGAATATATACAGAGCGAGCAGTCCGGTGGCAATGTCACCCACTCCAGGCACCAGTCCGATCAGACTATCAAAACCAAAGGCTATTTTAGTTCCCGGCAGGGTAAACCTATTATCCAACCAGTATGACAAATATTTTAAACGTTGTAATGAATCTGAGACAGGTTTGTAAGCTGTAGATTGTTCGTTCACACGGCATCCTTAGGGTTAAATAATGTAATCAACCGCTGCTTTGGCCTGCGCCACTTTTTTAATAAACTCAGCAACTTTAAGATGTTCAGGGTGTTTACGGTAAATATCCAGCTCAACCATGGTCCTGAATTCAGTGGAGAGTATGATGTCGTGGGTGGAATCGCGCGAAGGGATGTTGATCCCCACTTCCAAGCCGCGGATCTGATTAATGCTTTCTTCCAACCCTTCCAACATCCGCCTCATTTTATCCATATTCCCTGCCTTGTTCCCACCCTCAGTTTCCTCTTTAAGTTGCCACATGACAATGTGCTTAATCATCCCCTTCACCTCATTTTTATATTTTACTCATCATACACTTATTTTGTAGTTCAAATCCAGCATCTTGTCACTCTTTTTTTTATTTTGCCGAATTTTTTGTCCCAGCAAAAGTATCCCCAAAATTATGACACCCACCAAATAAATCCAAAACTTGCCATACGGACCCAATGGCAGCCATGGCAGTACACAGGCCGGATGTAATAAAAATACGGTTGCTGCCATAAAGAAGGGAATTTCATACCACTTATTTTTAATAATAAACCATCCCTGTAAAAGTGAGGTGAAAGCAAAAGCTCCACCCACCGCCATCACAAATATCAACAAACCCTCAAACCAGTTATGCACTCCCAGCAATAACAAATCTGAATTGAACACAAAAAAGAAAGGTAACAAAGCCGTGCGCAAATCATAATAAAAACCCTGCAATCCGGTTTGCACAGGATCGGATCCGGCAATGGCTGCCGCCGAATACGCCGCCAATCCGACCGGTGGCGTATCGTCTGCTAAAATACCAAAATAAAAACAAAACAAGTGCGCCGCCATGAGCGGAATCACCATCCCATAAATACCACCAACCTCAACAATGATCGGTGCTGTCAAAGAGGCCATGACAATATAATTGGCTGTGGTGGGCAATCCCATGCCCAGCATAAGGCTGGCCAGGGCCGTAATAATCAGCAACAGGAAAATATTTCCCAAAGCCAGGACTTCCACGATTTGAGTAATCATACTTCCCAGCCCCATGCCCACTACCCCCACGATGATACCGGCAGCGGCAGTGGCCAAAGCCACCCCAATCATATTTTTCGATCCCTGCATCATGCCCTGTCCAATAATCGTAATTGCTTTTTTCAATGCTAAAATAATGGATTCCTTCTTTTGCAGGGTCTTACGAATTTCCTGATAAAAAATAATTGCGGTCAAAATACAAATCGCGTGAAAAGCCGCCATCTCGGTTGAATGCCGGAGAATCACCAATTCATAAATCAAGCTTCCCAAAGGAATAAAAAAATGAATGCCGGTTCTGAAAATTTTTATAAAGTTCGGTAATTCCCGGAGCGGAATTCCGCGCATCCCCAATTTGCAGGCTTCCAGATGCGTTAAAAAAAACAATGCTGAGTAAGCAACCAGCGCCGGTATAATCGCCGCTTTAACCACTTCCAGATACGGAACATTCACATATTCGGCAATAATAAAAGCTGCCGCCCCCATAATGGGGGGCATGAGCTGGCCATTGGTGCTGGCTGCCACCTCAATGGCTGCCGCTTTTTTAGGTGGATACCCGGTTTTTTTCATTAAAGGAATAGTAAACGTTCCGGTAGTTACAATGTTAGCAATACTGGAACCGGAAACCATACCGGACAGTCCGCTGGATACCACTGCTGCTTTGGCCGGACCGCCCCTGAACCTGCCCAACATGGCAACCGCCAGCGTTGTAAAAAACTGTCCGGCCCCGGCTTTGTCCAACAGCGCTCCGAGCAGCACAAACAAGTACACGATGGTGGCGGATACACCTAATGGAATTCCAAAAATACCTTCTGAGGACAAGGCTATTTGATTAATGTATTTACTAAGTGATACACCTTTGGCTGAAAAAAGCTCCGGCATATACGGCGCAAAAAAGGCGTACAAAGAAATCAATAGTGCCATGACAGGCAAGGCCGGTCCTATGGCTCGTCGCGTGGCTTCAAACAAGATAACCACTAACAATACTCCCATAAGTAAATCACGGTTCAGGAGATCACCCATACGTGTTGCCAGACCGGCAAAGTCAAAAACAACATACAAGGCCAGGACAATACCACAGCCTGCCAGGCAGTAATCCAGCAGCGGAATTGTATTGAAATTGGAGAGCCACTTCCATTTTATTGGACGACGAAGAACAGGATAATTCAAGAACAATAAACACAAAGCAAAAGCCAGATGAATGGCCCTGACTTTGCTGCTGTCTAAAATGAGCCAACTGGCCAGCGAAAGTTGAAAACAGGCCCAGGCAATGGCCACCACGGCAACCAATATGCTTTCAAATTTGCCGAATTGACGGAGATAACCGGTCTCTTGCTGGAGAATTTGTTCGGCTTTTCGAGTTTGGCTATCCTGGTTCACTATTCATCCAAGCGCAGGAGCGGGTTTGCTTGTCCTCTGAAGCCTTGGCGAAGGAGGAAAACCCATCCCACAATTTATTTGATGATTAATTGGGGATCAATGTATTGAGCCAGTCCGTTTTCCTGATAATATTTCAAGGCTCCCGGATGTATGGGCGCGGATAAGCCTTGCAGCATATTCT
>JAGLMY010000076.1 GCA_023139775.1 bacterium | reverse complement strand
TCAAACACTTCTTTGGTGATAGCATACGCTACAGCATCATCCAGGCCGGCGGATGCCACCAAAGTCGCTTTCACTCCAAAGGTCTGAACATCTGTTTTGTTTTCCGCATTGGGATACATCTCAATGGGAATCACGGATTTGGCATAATAGGGATATTGTTGCAGCAAAATATCGATGGGATCACCGGCAAGGTCCAATATCCGGACTTTGATCCGGCCGGAAGTGGCTTCTTTAATATTCCCGGCCGGATGACCTACTGTATAAAAAAAAGCATCCAGGCGTTCGTCTTGCAATAATCCCGGAGCTTCTACTGCTTTGACATATTCGGGGTTTAAATCTTTTTCCGAAAGACCAAAAGCCTTAATTGCATCTTTGGAGTTCTGTAATTGCCCTGAACCCGGATTTCCCAAATTCACGCGTTTGTCTTTTAAATCTGTCACGGTTTTAATATTACTTTTCGCAGAAACCACCAAGGTGATGGATTCCGGATGAATGGAAAATAAGGAACGTAATTTGGTCTGCGCACCTTTTTTCGCCCATTCAGCTTTACCATGATAGGCTTGATACTGCCGGTCTGACTGCGCTACCCCAAATTCCAGGTCCCCGGAAAGTACGGCATTGATGTTATAGACCGACCCAGCCGTGGATTCCACTGTGGCCCGGATTTTGTACTCCGCGGATTTTTGGTTCAGCATGCGGGATATGGCGCCCCCGGTCGGATAATACACACCGGTTACTCCCCCAGTGCCAATAGTCACATAGGTTAACGGCGCTTTGGTTTGGCACCCGAATAGAAAAAAGCTTCCCACCAGCAGTATACTCAGTCGTTTCATGTCTTCCTCCTATGTAAGTATGAAAGGTATGATACGCGAAATTTCAAAACCAAGCAAGCGGATCTTAGTTGAAATGTCAGGCCGCAAGCGTAGTACCCCTATGTATTTATTCCATTTTTTTTATTTTTTCCTCATAATATTTTACTTTCACATCATGCTCATGATGGGCTTTTTCCAATTCCACATATAAAAAATCCACCTGAGATTGCAGTTGCCGGTTTTTTTTGGGCAATTCGGCAATGGCGGCCACATCCCCGGTTTCTGAAGCTGCAATTAAAAACTGATTATTTTTACTGATTTCCGCTTCCACATTTTCAATCATCTTCTCTACCTCATGTACGCGTACTGCCAATGGACGCATAACCCTGGATTTTTCCTGAGTCCATCCGGCTCGTGCCTGGCGCTGGGCCTTGGTTGGTGGCAAGGCAGATTTGCTGCCAAAGGGAATCCCATTCGTAGGGAACGGTCGCGACCGTTCCCTACATCCATTCCGGTCAGGGGAACCTGCCCCTACGGTTTGGTTTTCTATTGTAATCTCTTTTTGGATTTCCTCGTTTTCCCAGCCAATATCATCCAGAAAATTTTGGTATCTGCCATGATAAAAAAGTACCCGGTCTCGATCAAAAATGATTAATTTTTCTGCCAGAGTATGCAAAAATATTTCATCATGCGTTACGAAAATCACGGATCCCTCATACTGCTGCAGGGCCTCAAGCAAAGATTCACAGCTTTCCATATCCAAATGATTGGTCGGCTCATCCAGGAGCAAGAGATTGCTGGGTGTGAGCAACAATTTTCCCAACAAGACCCGGCTTTTTTCTCCACCGGAAAGCACCCTTATCTTTTTAAGCGCCTGATCCCCGGAAAAAAGCATAACACCGCCAATGGTACGGGCACGTTCCCGGCTGCGCCTGGGATCAGCCATGATCAATTCATCTTCTATGGTATTCTCCGGATTAAAACGCAGGATATTGGTCTGACCAAAATAGCCGGTTTCCAATCGCGCGTGTTTTTTCAGTTCACCTTCCAGAGGTTTTAATTCCTCGGCCAGCACGCGCAGCAGGGTAGACTTGCCTTTACCGTTTTTTCCGACAATGGCAATGCGCTCTTTGGTTCCCAGAACAAAATTCAAAGCCTCAATTAACCAGGGTTTCTTTGGGTGGTAATGAAATCCAAGATTTTCCACCTGGAGCATTTGCTGCCCGGGAAATGCAGCATAAGAAAACCTGAACTCTATTTCCTCCAATTTTTCCAACTGCTCGATTTTCTGTTTTTTCTCTAAGCTTTTAATACGGGATTGCACCATGCCGGCCAAACGTGCTTTGGCCCGGAAGCGCCGGATAAACAATTCGGTCTCTTTCCGGCGTTTCTCCTCGTGGGAGCGTGTTTTTTCCTGTATTTCTTCTTCCTGCCAGATTTGTTGGTACAATTTGCCGGTGTTGCCCTGGATTTTACGTACTTTGCCGCGGTGAATGGCCATGGTGTGCGTAGTCACGCTATCCATAAACTGTCGGTCATGCGTGATCAACATAAATTCCCTTTTCCAGGTTCTGAGAAATTTTTCCAGCCAGCGGATGGAAACAATATCCAAATAATTGGTGGGTTCATCCAAAAGCAGCAAATCCGGTTCAAAAACCAGGGTTTTCGTCAAATTCAAGCGTATCTGGAAGCCTCCGGAGAATTCCTGAGGTGAGCGCTGCATATCCTTGGAGGTAAAACCCAGACCAAAGAGGATTTTTTCAACCCGCCAATGATCATATTCTTGTTCCAACGGCAATCCCTGACAAGCCTCTTCCAATATCGTCGCCTTGGTAAAATGCAGATGCTGCCGCAAATAACCTATACTGTAGTTTTTAGGAATTCCGATCTTACCTGAATCAGTTTCTTCCAACCCCAGTAATAGCCTAAAGAGCGTGGTCTTACCACTGCCATTGCGTCCAACCAGTCCAATGTGCTCCCCTTCATTGATATTAAAGCTAACCCGGTCAAACAGAGTTTGAGCGCTATAGGCTTTACTGACTTCAAAGACTTTAAGCATAAACTATTCCTTTACTGCCTACGAAGGTAGTGCCATGTATTGATGATGCTGGATAGACAGAGATTTTCCAAAGAGACTTCATTCAGCCGGCATTTGGAATTCAACACTGCTGTATTTCGGTCTTTCAGGTTTTCATTCCCGAATGCTTTTATCGGAAATGAAAAAACGTATTAAATGCTCAAACTTCTAGTGTAGTGTAACAGTAATATCTTTACAGACGTCACCCCTTAATAGAATTTCAGAAGCCCAACACTAGTATACTGCAAAAACGGAACAAGAACAACCTCTCTACTTTAAATCCGTTTTTTTAGTAAAAATTATTCCTAATCTGCCGATATTTATTATATATTGGTAAAGAAAGGCGGGCCTTTGTCATGGATCTGAAAACACTCTTGGAACCCTGTAAAGTATTGGAAATTCTGGAAGAACGTGAGATGAGCCGGGACCAAATCAATGTCGTCATTAATACTCAAGATTCTGCCAAGTGGTCTGCCGGCCTGGAACAATCCTTAGGCCCGGCACTCAAGCCGGCTGGTGAATCCCCCTCGAATTTAGCCAAAAAAGCAGCCAATGAATTCGGTGGAATCCGGAGAGAACAGACGCTTTTTGTTAAAAACATCGATGAATATTCCGTGGTGGCTATGTTCTGGCCCTGGCAGAATGACAAACATACGACCTTGAAGATCTTTAAATCCCCGCAAATTGACCTGACCGAGAAAAAGAATAAATTCCTTTTCTTTTAAAACTTTTTGCAAATACAACCGTAGGGGCGCACTGCAGTTAGATATTTTTTAACTATATGTATGTTTTCAGAACCCACAGCATCAATGCTCAAACGGTAATCTTCATTACAGTGGATATGCACATCACACCAATTTTTACTTTCCTTCCCGTATTGCGGAAATTCGATGAGATTGCTGTGCAAAAAGGTCGCAATCGCCTTTTCCGGAGTATACCCTTTATTTTCTACATCACGAGTGATGCGCGTGTTCAACTGAGTCGTCCAGTGCGAATCTATAAATATCGCGAAATCAATATGTGCTCTGAATTCTTGATAAGTCGAGATCTCCCCTTCCACCACCACAAAGCGTTGGGGCATAAAATGCGTATATTCATGAATCTGTCCCCGCGCTAAGCAATAACAGGGTTTATCAATCGCACGCTTATCCCGCAAATAGCTCAAGTGGGTTCTAATCAGATCCATTTCATTGGCATCCGGATGCGGGCCGAATATATTTTTGTGTTTGCGCTCTTGACGGGGAGTCTTGTAATCATCCAAGGAGAGAACCACAGCCTCGCTCAATTCTGCGGCCAGTTGTCCGGCAAAGGTGGTCTTACCTATTCCTCCCGGTCCTCCCACAGCAATGAGAACTGGTCCTGATTCGGCCCGGTACTTTTCCAGCAGTGTTCCGGCAATGACCTGGTGCGGAATATGTTCCTGTTCCTGAGAAGTATTTAATTTAATATGTTTATTCTGACTGCGCATATTGCTTTCCTTATATTTATTGTGCTGTATTTAGAAACTCCCGAAACCACGGTGGATTCACAAGAATAATATAGACCAGAAATATTGCCGTCAATGGCAGAAAAAATATTATTCCATCCAACAACAGAAGACCACAGGCGATCAGAAGACGTTTAGTAAATGACATTTTTCCCTCCTGTCCTTTCCAGCGCCTAACGTATTACAATAGCGCGCCGTGTAGTAGTCGCAACCGAAGGGAATCCCACTCGTAGGGAACGGTCGCGACCGTTCCCTACATGCATTCCTGTTGGGCGACCGTTCCCTACGAAAAAATATAGGAACACGTAACAAGTGGCTATCCCATGCTTTTTTCATTTAATCAACGCCTTTTTTTGATCGTGCGTCAATCGCTTAATCTCAATTTCCCGCTGCATAGCAAGACGTTTGGTGGGATATTTTTCTTGATAGACCAGTTTGAAAGGACGGCGTGAATGGACATACTTAGAACCTCGGCCAGTTTGATGCACAGCCAGGCGTTTTTGAATGTCCGGAGTATAACCGGTGTAATAGGATTTATCAGAACATTGGAGAATATAGATGAAATAAGACATGGATTTATAAATCCTTAAAATCTTGATCAGGAGAACAGGCAATCAGGTGACCGCAGGTTTTCACGTTCTAATTCCTTGAATTTCTTATATTCTGCTGGTGTCATATCAAAAGTAGCCTTGGAAATCTCAGCTGTCAATATAGCATAATCTTTTTCTTCCTGCACTCCCCTCTTTTGCCATTCATTGGTAAGTTCGTCCCGAATAGCAATCCCACGCATACGCTTCTCAATCCAGGCGTCTGAATAGCCCTTGGCCTTGTATATTGCCCTGGTGCGTTTAGAAGCGATCTCCGGGTCTTCGATCTCCTGTACTCGCTCATAACCCACTTTAGCCAGCCAGCGTTTGAATGGTTCGGTCTTGGATGAAGGAATTGATTGGATGATGCGGAACAGACCTTCGGTATTAGCACAGTCTGTTTCACGCATTTTTCCATCCGGCGCTTCCAATTTCAACCCGTGACAAAATGTCACGACTTCACTTCCCTCCTCTGACAACCTTTGTTTTAACTTTCGCCAATACGCACCTGCATCATGACTGTCCGTTAGAACACCACAGACATCCACCACCGAAAACCACCATTCATCATTGTGTATAATTCTTCGTATTTTCTTGTCTTTAAAAACAACCAGTTTCGAGGACTCTACGTTTTCTTTAATTTTCTTATCTTTTTTCATCCTTAATCCTTTCTATATTAAATTTGGTGATAATAAAACCACCCTATTTAATATAGACAGTAAATTGCTGATTTCCTTGCACATAAAATTCATTTTTTAAAAGTGCACTTAGTACGACACCACTTTTACAGTCATTTTCAAGACCATTTAAGGTTTTCAAATTTATCGACCCATCCCTTCATCTTTCCAAAACCGCCAAAGGTAATATCTTTTTCAGTATTCTCCAACACCTCTTTAAAATTGGCAAAGAAATTGTCAACACGATACTTCGTTGCTATCGCATGCCCATTTTTTCAGCGATAGTGACCTCAAGCCCAAGGGCAAATTAACTATTCAGGACAGCCGGAGTGGCTGAATATTTAAACTTCAATAATGCTACATGGTTTTCACCATTGTAATGGCCGACATCAAATAGGCCGGTATTTTTGTCTATAAGTTGTATACTTTTAGCATAGCTAAGATGATAGCATTTCCCTTTATTATTATACGGATTCGTTTTTAAGACAATCATTCTTCTAAAAAGATGGGGATTAAAATAAGGAGAGCTTATCGCCTGAGTGGTTCAAAAATTAATCCGAACGAGTCCTGGAAAGTTTTTTTAAAAGCTTGCTATCTCCGCGAATCAACGCTTCTTTTTTTGCCTTTGACCAGCGTTTAATTTGTTTCTCGCGTTTTATAGCATCCGATTTGTTGTTTGTAAATTCTTGGAAAGCAAAGGTAATAGGACGCCGTACCGCTGTATATACAGCTCCTCTACTGGAATTGTGCAGGGAAATTCTCTTTTTCAGATCTTCAGTATGTCCGATGTAGTAAGATCCATCAGAACATTGCAATATGTAAACGTACCAATTCATAACCGCCCTTCGACTTACTTCGTTCGCTCAGGACACCATCCGGCTCGTTTTGCTTGTTTCTGTCAAGCTGCGTGGCCTGCCATGAGCGAACCCCAA
>JAGLMY010000075.1 GCA_023139775.1 bacterium | reverse complement strand
GGTCACTATCGCTGAAAAAATGGGCGCAACCACAGAATTGGTATTGGTTTTCATCAGGACTGCAAGGTTTTAACTATGCAGTAGCATTTACGCATGGGGAAAAAGTGCGGGTGGAATTGTACATTGATAGAGGGGAAAGCGAGATTAACGACAGTATTTTACAAGAAATGATAAAAGAAAAAGATACTTTGGAAAAAGAGATGGGGACTAAATTGTGTTGGGAAGAACTTGAGGCAAGACGTGGTTCTCGCATTGCGATATATCGAGATGGGTCAATTTCAGAAAATGAAAAGATGTTGGATGAGATTAAGGTATGGGTAATTGAGTATTTGTTAAAATTCAAACAGGTATTTGATCAAAGAATTAAGAAATGGAAGTAGATAGTATAAATATTAACTATGTCATAAAGTGAAGTGAGCCTTACAAATAAGATTTGGTATCATAGATACCGCAGCAGGAAAACTCTCAAAAGGAGGCACAGATGAAAAGATATATCAAAAAGCTGGAAGGTGGAAATGATTATACCGATAGCAGTCACTATAAGGCCTCATTAACCTAAATTTGAATAGAGGGAAAATTAATGGAACAAAAAGTTGAGATTACCGGTGATTCAAATGTAGTGATCCAAAGTAAAAATAGCGAAATATTAATTAATACTAAAAAAACAAAGGGAAATCAGCATATTAAGCGTAGCTGGATATTTCCGCTTCCAATAAAATTATCAATTTTAGGTATGTTAGGAATGATTAGTTCTATTATTACCATTATTTCATTCTTGCTTAATTTGAAAAATCTACTTGAACTCGATCAACACCTAAATCCAATTTTATCTTATTTAAGTATTATATTTATAATTCTTGCTAGTTTTTCACTGGTTTTATGGATTGAATTGAGAAGGAAAAAGTTTTTAAGAGTTGGTAGTTTTTTTAATCTGGAAATTTCAAAACGAGGGATGATGATAATAAGCGGTTTGAGTGGTAAATGTCAAAAATGTAATAATCAATTATTATTTAGTAATAAAAACAATAAAATGATAGCTGAATGTGAAAGGAATCCAAATCACCGATTTGAATTTGATCCTACCGACTTAGAGGAACTGTGAAAGCAAGGGATGGAGCCGAATGAAAAAAGCAATGCCCTTTTCTTGATCACAAATATACGATTATCTGTATAACGACCCCGTTCACCATTAAAATTCACAAATGTGAATTTTAATGGTTGCGCTTATCGTGGTTATTTTTATATAATAATTTGGATTATCAACAAGGACAGTGCGAAACTATGGACATAGGACAAAAGATTAAAAGAGAACGCGATAAAGCCAAATGGAACCAAAAAGTATTAGCAAATAAAGCTGGTATTGCGCCATCAGCACTTAGTCAAATTGAAAACAGTGAACGCTATCCTTCTACTTTAGTTATAGCAAAATTAGCAAAAGCACTTTCGGTTTCAGTTGATTATTTAATTAGTGACAAACAAAATGACACATTAGAATCAATTATATATAACAATGATGTTAGAAAGTTTTTTCATGATTTTAGAGATTTATCAGCTGAAAATAAAAGTGTTATCCTAAAAACGATTAAGCATTTAAAAACTAAAAAAATCGAATAATTATAGAAATAATAAAAATTAAAAGCTTTAAGGAGGAAAGAATGAGAGCTATTGGGGCGCCTGAAAAAAGCAATACTTTCCGTTATGCTTTATTGTCAACTAAAGTTTCTGGTTTCTTAAAAAAAGCTGAAAATGGGATATCTTTAAATGACATGGAATATCAAACACTAGTCAGGGGAAATGAGTTGCTAAAGCAAATAATTGAGGGATCGATTCTTTTAGAGAGAAGAAAAAAAACCGAAGACTTTTCAGCATCTCAAGAGGGGTTATCTGTTTATGGTTACGCTTTATCAGCGGTTGAAAAATTACAATTTGTAAGTAGTGATAACGATATTACGGAAATATTTATAAATTTATATAATGAAATGGCATTGTTTCTAGAAAAAGGAAAAAGAGAGCAGGGTATTTTAAAGAAGCTTCGCATGTTTTATTCGATGCTTAGTAAATTGTTTAGTAAGGACATTCAACAAGACATGTTTAATGAGCCAAACGAACAAAAATTGTCTGTAAAATGGCATAGGTATTTCTAAGATGGTTTCTACATCAATAGATAAATACATTTTAGAGATTATTTCGCGCGCTAAGGCTAGTCGCGATGTCTGTGAAAAATTGTTAATATATAATTTTTCTACGGAGGCTCCTAAAAAACTTGCCAAAACAATCATGCGTATTTGTGATTTTTTAATAAGAGTGGTAATTCTTATTAGGCAATCTAATGATGAAAATATTAAATTGGAATTATTTAATGTGATTGATAAAATTATTCAAAAAGTAGGCGAATATATAAAATATGTTGATGCAGCAAAATTTGAAAGGCATCCATGGAGCATTGTGCCAGCTTTTAATAAATTGATAAGACGTGTAATGGGAGATATACCTGATTTGCAAATCATGTTATTTCCGCAGTGGAAGTATAATTATCAAATTTATTTAATGGACATCAGAGAAGATTTTTATACAACATTGAAAGAATTATTTGATTTCTTCCCGGGCGAGAATATAGAATCTGATGTATTAAAAGACATGAAAGGTTCTTTTTATCTGATTTCTTTT
This sequence comes from bacterium, assembly GCA_023139775.1. Classification (GTDB taxonomy): domain Bacteria; phylum Oederibacteriota; class JAAXVQ01; order JAAXVQ01; family JAUVAV01; genus JAGLMY01. The sequence continues at coordinate 6,668 of JAGLMY010000075.1, read as the reverse complement.
CCAACTTTGGAAAGGAAAAATATTTTATTGCACTCGTTAATTGGTCACGAAGTAGGACACTTGTTTGCTGCGAAATACATAACCCAGGAAAAGAAAAATCTGTTTTCGGAGAAAGTAAGTGAAAAAACAGAGGAGATCATTAAAGAAAAAGCTCAAATATCAAATATGCCTGAAGGAGGATTTGAAGAATATATAGTTAGACAAAAGATTATGCAGTATTCAATTTATTGTTGGACACGCGGATTAGAAGAATTATTATCCGATATTGTTAATGCTATTCTTTTCGGACCAGCTGCCTTGTTTGCGTATTATGAAATGTATGCACAAGTAGGCTTTAGAAGTGATGCGCCTTCCTTAGAAAATAAATGTTATCCTCCATGGAATATGAGACTTCGAGTTGTTCTGGATATTTTAGAAAAATATGGAAAGGAATACTTTCCTTTAAAAACAGAAGTGCTATTTAGAGATAATGTAAAAACCGATATGGTAAATCAAATATTTAATGATATAAAAATTAGAATAGATGAAAAAGATGATAGTGAAAGTATAGGAAACGACAAAACACTCAAAATGATATATGAACAAATTGATGAGGAATTGAAGGTTGCAACAGATTATTTTCTGGGAGAATATAGCCTTAAGGAACATTTAGTGACTTCAGATGAATTGTATCAAAATATGAACAAATTGATCGACCGTCTTGAAAACGATATACCGCCCAATGAAGTTGAGGGAAGTATTGATGATAGAAAGCCTGCAACAATGATTGAAATTATTAATGCAGCATGGTTCTATAAAATGTCTTGGCCTGAAATTGAAAAAGGGATAGATGCGATAAATGATCGTTACAATAAGAGGGATACAATGAACAATCTGACGTTAAAAGCAATTGAGTATGCAGATATCGAAAGTGATTATTTAGTACACATTAAAAAAGGATAAATAAAGGTAAAAGAGGCTAAAGATGAGTGTTTTGTCAAGACGAGACATTGAAAAGTGGCTGAAGAAGAACAAAATTAGCGAAAGGTTGATAATAACTCCTTTATTAAATCCAAAAGAATCAATTGGGGCTTCTTCAATTGACGTGAGGCTTGGCAATAAATTCATTCTAATGAAGCGTCAGTCATTATCAGTATTAGATATAGGGCGAGATAAAAATAGTAAGAGTGTTGAGAAATATCAGGAGTCAATATGTGTTAATTACAAGGAAGGATTCCACTTACATCCACACCAACTTGTAATAGGGAGTACTTTTGAATATATTAGTATACCTTCAGGTCTAATGTGCTATGTCATAGGTAAATCAAGTTGGGGAAGAACGGGATTAATAATTGCCACCGCGACTAAAGTCGATCCTGGTTTTCGAGGGTGTATTACATTAGAAATTATAAACGAAGGGGAAATTCCAATAACATTATACCCAGGACTTCCTATCGCTCAACTAGTGCTTCATGAGACTTCTGATAGAGATATGTATAATGGAAAATACAAATGCCCCGTTGGCCCCGAGTTTCCAAAATTTAATAAGAAGAATGAAGATTGGAGATTTTGGATGCCAAAAGAAGTATAGAATAATAGAGTCATTGAAATATAACAACAAATGTTATATTTCAATGACTCTAGACCTAGCCTTGCACCAGGCACCAAAAAAATTAATTTAAAATGGAGGCAGAGGTAAAGAAGGCAAAACCAGGGGCCGGCAGATGGATTTAATCTCCATAGTGGGTTTTGGTCTTGTGAATAAATATGGTATGCGTCTTTTCATTAATGGAATAGATAATCCTGTCTTGATAGGATAAGCGAAGTGAATAAAAACCCTCCAGATCCCCTACAAGTTTTTTGGCTGATTTGGGTTCTGTAGCAATCGTTGTCAAAATAATCGTTTTAAGTTTGGCTTTAAGGCGTGGGATTAATTTTTGAATATCCTTGACCGCTTCCTTGGTAAAACGCACTTCGTAGGATTTCAATCCTTTTCCCCGAAAACATCCTTAAAAGAAACAGTCTGGCCTTTTTGGCTTTGTCTTACGGACCTTTTCATGCTTTCCCTGAAACCAGGAAGGGAAAGAAGCTCCAGGGTTTCAATCAGGCTTTCGTAATCCTCCTCGGAAAGCAGCACGGCATCACCGCTTGAATGGTGGATTTTAAATACTTTATGCCGGCGTGTGACTCCCTTAACCAGGTCAAAAAACATACGGCGCGCAGCAGTTGCTGTAAATGTAGTCATTATGCAAATTCTCCGTTTATTAGTATGTACCATATTATGTACATATACCAGTGAAATTGTCAAGACGCCAGGTAATGTTTACTTTTTGGGGATCGGTTTTCCTTGTCGTAAAGCGCGTTGGATGGTTTTAGCTTGAGAGGATGCAAAGCTATAATTGAATTGGATAAAATCTTCGAGCAACTGGAGTTTTTCCAGGGGTGTACGCAATTGATGCTTTTTAATTTGTTCGGGTGTAACTGTATAGCTGAAGCCTTTCATCGCAATTGCTCCAAAAATCGAATGTCTTGCAGATCTTGATCGCGCCCGGAGTGTTTTTTCAATGAGATGAGTGTTTCTATGCTTGCCGTTCTTAACACTATTCCCTTATCTTCGAAAATAACCGCATTTTGATACATCGCCTCAAAAGATAAATCAAAGCTATGGAGCAATAAGTCAATCTCCATATGAGGCGGGTTGTTCTGGCAAAAGGTAAGATCGGTCAGGTTTTTATCGGTAACCCACGATTGACGAATGCCGGGGTCCTGCAACTGTTCCAAGGTGACCGGCTGAAGAGGTGTCATGTTTGATTTTTGCATGAGGCTCCAAAAGCGGTCAATGTTCGCGTTATCCAAGGCAATGATAATATCAATGTCAAAGGTTGCGCGGGGAATACCATGCAGGTTTACAGCAAGTCCACCCACGAGAATATAGCGGATGTGAGACTGATTTAGTTCGCTGAACAAATTTTGCAAAAACATAGTGTTTCACCTAATGCTGTAATGTTCATATTATAAGCATCTCCAGGAAAGAAAACCATCATAAAATTAAGAATGGGCACAGATTTGCCGGCCGCAGCCCTCTGACCAATTTTATTAGGAACATGTTTTTAAATTTAAAATTCATAATCCGCTAACAAAGTGCTAACATAAAAATGCTAAACTATCCGTGAAAAACCTATTTAGAGGAGATGGGGTTATGAAAAAGACGGTGGTTTTAGTAGTGGAAGATGATCAAGATATTATGGAACTCATTACCTATAACCTGACCACGGACGGCTTCCAATGCTTATCAGCGCGGGATGGGGAGATGGCCGTGAAAACCGCTAAAAGCAAATTGCCGGATATAATAAGTCTGGATTTGATGCTGCCCGGCATTGATGGTTTGGAAGTGTGCCGGCAACTAAAAAAAAATTTCAAGACCGAAAATATTCCGATTATTATGCTAACTGCCAAGGGCGAAGAGACTGACATTGTGAGTGGTTTGGAACTGGGCGCGGAAGATTATATTACCAAACCGTTTAGTCCTAAAGTGTTGCTAGCCCGTATTCGCGCGCTTTTGCGACGCAAGAATTCACAAGCCGGACACGCGGAGATGGAAATCAAGCTTCCGGGACTCGTTGTTCATCGCGGTCGGCATGAAGTTATTGTCAAGGGTAAGCGTATAGATCTTACGCTTACAGAATTCAAATTACTTGAATTTTTAGCTTCCCGGCCCGGCTGGACCTTTACGCGTAATCAAATTATTGATGGAGTTCAAGGTGATGATTATATTGTGACCGATCGCTCAGTGGATGTCCAGATTGTAGGTTTGCGCAAAAAACTTGGTGCCAGGGGTAAGTCCATTGAAACAGTGCGTGGTGTGGGATACCGTTTTCAGGAGTAAACATGCGGAATCAGAGTCTTACTTGGAAGTTATTTCTCACTTATTTTAGTGTCGCGGTGGTTGCGATTGCCGGCTTAACCTTCATGACAGCCGGTATTCTGAAGAAATTTTATTTTCATGAGACCACGTCTGCTTTAACCGCCAAAGCGAGATTAGTCGAAGAGCAGATTCGGCCATTTTTGGATCAATCAAATCAAGAGTCTCTACAAGCAAAATGCGATCTTCTTACCAAACTTTCTGAAACCCGGATTACTGTTGTTGGAAAGGCCGGCACGGTATTGGCCGATACCGATGAGAAAACCGGACAAATGGAGAACCATGCAGACCGGCCTGAAATTATAAAAGTGATGGCCGGCAAGATTGGGATCTCGACCCGTTTCAGCTATACCTTACATACAAATATGATTTATTTGGCTATACCCCATTTTTCAAATTCAGAAGTAACGCATATCATACGTGTCTCAATTCCGACGACTGAATTTTCATTAGCTTTAAAAAGCGTATACAATCAAATATATATTTTTAGCGCTCTTTTGGCTCTGGTTGTTGCTATTGTGAGTTGGCTGGTTGCTCAATATATTAGTCGCCCATTGGCAGCCATGCAAAAAGGAGCTGAACAGTTTGCCCAGGGCGAGTTGCGGCACAAACTGACCGTTCCGTCAGGAAAAGAACTTGGCGGTCTGGCACAGAGCATGAATGCCATGGCCAAACAACTGGATGAAAGGTTTCGTTTGATTGCCCGGCAGCACAACGAACTTGTAACTATGTTGGAAAGCATGGTGGAAGGTGTTCTGGCGGTAGATCAAAATGATAAAATTATTAATATTAATCAGTCAGCAGCAGCTTTGTTTGACAAACCCATAGAAACAATCCGAGGAAGAAAGATTCAGGAAGTCATTCGTCATCCAGAGATTCTGGATTTCTTAAATCGCATACTTGAAGCAGACCATACGCTTGAAGCGGATCTGAATTTTTATCAAGGTGAGGAGGATAAAATTATTCGAGTCCAAGGCTCTGCTTTAATTGATGAATCACAAAAAAAAATTGGAGCCTTGCTGGTTATGCATGATATTACCCAACAGCGGCGCTTAGAGAATATGCGCAAAGAATTTGTGGCCAATGTCTCGCATGAATTGAAAACACCGCTTACCGTTATTCAGGGATTTGTGGAAACCCTGGAAGATGACGAAGTCCGGCAACCGCAAAAGCAAAAAGAATTTTTAGGAATTATCAACAAACACATCAAGCGCTTAAACACTATTATCGAAGATCTGATGAATTTATCCCGCATTGAACAGTCTGAATTTGCTTTTGCCATTCACATGCAGACCAGGGCTTTAAAACCAGTATTGCAAACGGCCATGCAGATATTTACCGAACAGGGAAAGTCCAAACAATACCGGCTGCGCTTGGAATGCCCGGAGGATATTCAAGGCCGGATCAACCAGCCGCTGTTCGAACAAGCTATTACCAATTTAATTGATAATGCCATCAAGTACGGAAATCCTGAAAAAGAGGTGGTCCTGCGGGTTGTCACCAAAAACGGCACGGTTGTGATTCAAGTGATTGATCAAGGACCCGGGATTCCGGCGGTGCATCTGCCGCGATTATTTGAACGTTTCTACCGGGTAGACAAAGCACGTTCCCGGGATATGGGAGGAACCGGTTTGGGATTGGCCATTGTGAAGCACATTGCCATTGCGCACCAAGGATGGGTGGAAGTGGAGAGCACAGAGGGCGTAGGAAGCATCTTTTCAATATATTTACCCGCTATTCAAGCTGCGGAAAATAGTAACTACCCAGGTGGGTAAAGAAAGTATTCAAATATTCACACCTGGCAGGTCACTTTGGTCTTTTTTCAAGCATTGCAAAGCGGAAAACCAAGGTCCAGGCTGCTAACGGGCAATAGAGGAATATGCTTTTCTAAACCACATCTCCACAGGTACCGCTGCCACGCTTGAAAAAAGACCAAAGCGCCCTGCTCCTTGCAGACCTGAGTAGTTACGGAAAATAAAGAGTAGCGGCAATTCTTCTTTGTCAACATTTGTTCGGATAAATCAAATAAAAATATTGTCCTAATCATTCCCTAATGACGAATCACTACAATCCCCAACATACAAACATAAACTGACTATTGGTGGAATCGATCAGAAAGGAGGAATAACGCAAGCGAAAATCACCCATCCTTGCTTTGGGAAGGATAAAAAAATCAAAAGGGGATATGTTTCATGAAACAAAAGTTGGTAATATTATTTTGCGCGTTCTTTATTGTTGGGCTCGGCTCGCAAACAGCCCTGGCCGGGGAATGGCACGAGAAGGTAAAAATTGGCGCGGACTTGCGCTATCGTCATGAAAACATAGTGAAGCAAAAAGATCGATTGAATGCGAATACTGAAGTTGAGAAGTACGCTGAAATTCGCGACCGCCAGCGTGTCCGCTTTCGCCTGAGCGCGGAGGGTAAAGTAAATGATAATTGGAAATTAAAAGCCCGTTTGGCCACCGGCGCCTTGGGCACGGATTCCACTAATCAGACTTTGGATGGGGAGTATGCCAACAAGATGTTTGATTTGGACCAGGCGTACGCGGAAGGCAAGCTCTTTGGTGTTGAGGATCCGATTGTGACCATGCGGCTCGGGAAAATGAAAAACCCGATGATCAATCCCGGTAAAGCCCAGTTGCTCTGGGACAGCGATGTTACCCCGGAGGGTATCGGAGCCATGCTTGCCTATCCGGCCGGTGATATGGAAATTTTTGCCAACCTGGCAGGCTGCTGGGTGAATGAAGTGAAAAATGGAATTGACTC
>JAGLMY010000074.1 GCA_023139775.1 bacterium | reverse complement strand
GATATCATTAAAAGCCTTCTCAATATTCCCGAGGATAGCGATAACCGTTAAAATCAGGATGATTAAACCCAGTGCTCCCAGGGAGCCGACATTGACATTATCAATATAGGTCAAAACTTTTGTGATGATCTCCTGCGAACCAATACCGGCCCGTTCGAGAATCATCGGTTCCAGCCGGCGTTGGACACCCATGCCTTTTAAAACGGCGAACATAAAAGCCAGCAGCGGAACTATGGCCAGCAGAGTCGAGTAGGTTAAGGCGCTGGCCCGTAACAGCAGCTTATCTTTCATAAAACCTTCGGCCACCAGAAAAAATATCTGTAGTCCCTGATACAGCGATTTCCGGACATGAGTCAGTTCCGAAAAATCCAAGCGCCATAGATCCTCTACGAAAAATTTTATTCCCCGCTGCCAGGCCGCCCGGTTTTTTATACTGCGCTTGATTTCCGGCATGTCTTCACCTGTCCAATTTCCCTTGCAGAAATACCCCGTTTTCGAGGTTGTGTTATAACCCTTGGGTCCGTTTTAAATGGTCATTCCGGCGGAAAAAACCATGACCTAATTCAAATACTTTTCAGTTAGCCGTCATACCGACAAAGAGACTGTGTCGCAATTCCTGAATTTGTTTATAGGTCGTCATTCCGGCGAAAGCCGGAATCCAGGAATGTGGATTTTAAATGTTTTTCTGGACCCGGGCCTATCCTGTATGACAGGATCCAGGATTTTCACCGGGCTGACGATCAAAAGCATAAAACCATAAAATTCCGAATTACGACACCGCCTGAAAAACCGGAATCCTGTCAGACTATTTCAGCATAAAGTTCTATCCAGCCGGGATTATTTTTCTCAATTAATTCAATTTTCCACTTTCTCTTCCATTCCTTGATAGCTTTTTCCCTCACAATAGCACTTTCCATGCTTTCATGTGCTTCATACCAAACTAGACGATGCACGGCGTAACGTTTTGTAAACCCTTCTACTAAATGGTTTTTATGCTCCCAGACTCGCTTTATAAGATTGGATGTCACACCAACATATAAGGTTCCATTATTACGGCTTGCCAGGATATAAACACAGGGCTGCTTACACAAAAGCCACCTCATGGATTCCGGCTAAAATCATGCCGGAATGACGCCCGTTTTTAACACTTGCTTTAGCTTGTCATCCCGGCGAAAGCCGGGATCTAGATTAATTTGGACAACACTGTGCAATAATATCAAATTTATATTTCTGAAATTTTATCATTATAAAACTTCATCTTTCGTTTACTCATCATTTTCATAATTATCTATTGATCGATCTATATATCTTTCATAATTTACATCTTCGTCAAATTCTAGTATCGTGTCTCAGAAATTCTATCAATATGTCACCCCGGCATGATTTTAGCCGGGGTCCAGAAAAGCATTATTTTTTACTGATAAATTCATAGACGGATGAAGCCAAACAGAGAACCTTAAGCGAACAAGCGAACTCTGAACCCATTCAGTCACACAAAAAAAGCAGGTGGGAGATACCCACCTGCTTTTTTTTAACCGTAGCAACAACAGTTATCAGAGAGGAGTGCTTACGCCCAGGAAAATACCCATGGCAGTATTTGTTGGCTTAGGATCAAGCGCTGGATCGTCGGTATAAGTATCCAGCTTAACCAGAAGATCAGCTTTTAACCCATCGGGCATGGCCACACCCAAGCCAAACGTGATGCGGCTGGTGTTGTTAATGTCATCTACCACATTACCATCGCTATCGAAAGTGCCGTCTTTAGTGACATCAGAGAGCATAGCATAGCCGGCGCGGATTGCGAGTATGGGCATAACCCAGAACTCGGCGCCCAAACGAATAGTGCTGGAACTACCCTCGATTTCAGAAACTGTACCGGCAGTCCCATCTACTGCATAGGGCGTATTCTCACTCTTGTTGGAACCGGACTCATATTGCACACCCGCCTGGAGCTGCTTGCTCATGGCCTGCAGGCCCAATCCAATGGCAAACACACCGCTGCTGATTTCGGTTGTGGATGACTTGTAAGTATCATTTACATCGGCGGTACTGTAATCCAGACTGTAAGCATCCAGCGCTCCGCTTCCCCAAGTTGTGAACATCACACCTGGCAGCAGGTTTAGATCTTCCCCCAGCGCAAGCTTGGCAGTAACAACCGGGCTAATGCCCAGCTGGCTCTGGCAGATGGCTTTGTAATCAGTAGGATCGGCGGCAAACACACCGTAACCCGAGCTCTCGGTTTTTTCCTGGACAGCGAGAGTCTTGGAGTCAAAAAGCAAGCCTGCTTGTAACGTGCTTCCCAGATCAAAGATAGCTTCGCCGGAAATTTTCAGGGGTGTCGCGGTGTAAGTCGTCGTATTTGTAACATCGCCTATACCAACAATATTACCGCCCATCTCAACAACTGCATTATAATCACCAAACGAGGTGGAACCTATGGAAGCCAAAGAACTGAAGGAGGCAACATTCGGTAGAGTATCGTCCGCGCCGACCTGGAATCCCAAAGCCAGCTTGTTGTCCTCGCCGATTTCATCCAGAACATAAGCAGCCCCTACGCTCCAGCCTAAATTAGTGGCTGTCATTTCTATTTTATCCGTGGTACCGGTTGTGCCGAACATGAGAGCTATCATTCTGTACACATCGAAACTTCCATCCAGCGGATCAGGTTTGCCGCCAGCGCCGATATATTTCAGGCCGGCACCCAGGGCCAGGCCAAAATCCGTTTTGTATACCAGACCGGCGCCGCCGCCCAAGCCGGAGAAATCGATTTTTTCTTCGGTTGAAGTCCCGCCAACCTCGGTCGTCATCGTAGCATTTATTAGCATTCCCTCAATCCCGGCCTTGATTACCAAATCATCACCCAGCCAGTAAGTTACTCCACGGTACTCGGCGCCCGGACGCGTGAGTGCCATATCCGAGCTCGTCACCTTGTAAGTGCCGCCGGTAATATCTTGCGAGTAATTCGTGGAGCTATACATCAAACCTCCATCTAACCGGTTCATTTTTTTCTCAAAAGCCAGCCCGGCACAATTCTCATGGTTATAGGCGGTTAAGGCTGTGGTTTCATCCTCAATGGCCAAGGTCGCGCCGCCCATTGTTTCGACACGATAACTCATATTATCCAGCCAGCGGAGCGCTAAAACGGAACTTGCCAAGGTTGTTGCAAAGCATACTGTGAGAGCGAAAATAAGTGTCTTTTTCAAGTTTGTCCCTCCATTTTTTAATATAATAAGAAATTCACTTTAGTACAAACTGAGCTTTGCTTTTTTCTACTACCTTTTTTTCTAAGTATGCTTTATCCTCTCCCCCCCCCCTTAAAAGCAAAATAAATAAATTTTGCTTTTGTGAACATGTGAACGGGGTCAGTCTCAACTTAGTAAATCAACTTTTGAAATCAAAATTACTAAGTTAAGTACGGTCCCCATCACGGTCCCCATCACCCAAACATTATGCGCTTTTTGGGGATCGGCTGCAACTGTTATTCGAAAATATTTGTTGGTTTTTTTGAAATAAAATATAAAGTAAAGTGATCGAGAAACGGAAACCTGTCAGGCAAGCAAAAAAATAAATTATGTCAGTAATTCTACAATAATATCCTGTAGTTCATCATTACTGAACGGTTTTCCCAGAACACGATCAGCTCCCATATACTCACCCACTTTTAAATAAGTCGGGTCCCCACCAGAAAAAGCCAGACAACGGATTTCCGGATTTCGTTTTTTCAGATGGTTAATAAGCTCCAAGCCATCCATTTCAGGCATTAAAATATCCGTAATCACCAAATCTACTTTCACATGTTCCAATTTATCCAAAGCTTCCCGACCGTCCCCGGCTGTGATGACATAGTATCCTAAATCCTCCAATAAATTAAACAAAGCCGAGCGGATACCTACTTCATCATCTACAACCAATAATGTTTTTTCATCGGGATTCATAGTCACCGCCTAAAAACCAGAGCACTTAAAACTGCTATTAGTTATCGGTTTTACCTTGATTTTCTAAAGTTTTTATTCCCTTTTAATGAATTTCTTATACTTTTCTCCTATACTCCGGGTAATATGAAGTTGAGTTTTTTTTGCTATTTCCCGCTTGCTCTGACTAGCAAAGGGATAATAATAAAATGTGCATTTTCTCCACTCCTCCCAACCAAAACCCTATGGTACCGGGCGACCGTATAGAGTCGCCCTTACGCATATCTATTTTCTCTTTTCTGTTCTCATTTTTTATTCTTAGGTGATCACACAGGGTTTCCCCTACCTTATCTCACGCAATCGTTTGAGCCAGGCACGCATAACCTTCCAGTCCGGTTGATCCGCTGAAGTATTCGGCAAATCAGCTACCACATGTTCCTGCCCCAAATCGCGCAATACTTCCCGCAGGGCATCCAATATCCAAGCGCGCTGATTCATTCCGGTATAATAATGAATGTAACGAATACTGCGCAACCCGTCAAACCATTGCTGCGCAGCCAGGCTGAAGTGATCCGGACTCGGATACGTGGTGCGCAACTTGGCAAACAGAGTCCACGCCCCCTCCTCTTGCAGAAAGCATCGCATTTCCAATGACAACTCCTCTAAATTATTGTCCTGAAAACGATAAATATCAGGGATGATATGAATAAACTTACGCAAAGTGAAAAACGCTTCCGGTGGTTCCACCTGTTTATACCCTTGATAGTTCTCATCCAAATATTTATACATCGCCCGGCTGGTTCCAAAGGGCAAGCGTTCGGAAACGCGCACTTTCGGGAACACTACTGCCTTGTGAAGTTTAGGCAACGCGGATAGCCCATTCACTTTTACCAATTTCTGCCAGAAATAAAAATCCTCACCAACGGTTTTTATTGGCATGCCGTCGGCCAAGGCATATCCGTAAGCTGAGACGATCAGACAGGACCCGATAGTAGTATAGGCAAAAAGAGAGCCTGACAATCTCAAGCCTAACTCAAAATAACGGAGCCACAGCTCATAATTCACAATCGCCTCAGCCAAACCGGGATGCTCAGGAATAGGATGCGCATAGGCACACACACCACCCAATGGCTGCTGAGTAGTGGCAAAAATTTCCAACAGAGTATCAATATATCCCGGAGCTACCGGCGAATCCGCATCCAGGCCGGCAATCGTCGCCTGCTGCGCATTCCCTGACTCATACAAACGCTGTAATGCCAAATCCATACCCAAGCGTCTGGCCAGACCCACCCCGGCTTTCTCTTTTTCCAAAGCGCGGCCTGCTGAAGCGCAGTCAACGGCAATTACTTTCAATCCACGAGAAGTACGGGAGCGTAAGTATTGCAGAGTTGCTTTGTTTTCCGAAATTACATCCGTGGAGGCATCTTCAGGATTATTAATTATAACTATTACTTCAGCTTCAGCCAGTCTCTGATTGCCCTTTTCCAGCGAATCAAGCACAGGTCCGATATCCTCACGTTCTGCCATGGCCGGAATGACAATACATAATTTGAGTTCAGAAGCTGGAGGAGATATGACTTCGGTTTTAACAGGTATCGCTTGCGCTATAAGATACCGCTGAATAGGATCACTTTTCAGTTGGCGTTTTTTATCCATCATCGAGGGAAAACATACGGCACTACCTAAGCTTTCCAGAATTTGCTCACTTCAATTCATCCAGCCAGGCGGTTTTTTCATCCACCGCATATTTGAAAACTCTACCCATATTGGCAGGATCCTTGGCTTGATGATATTTAAATATCATTTTCCCATCCAGCAGACCCACAATCTCAATTTTTCCAGTAACATGAGACATAACATATTTAAATCGCTTGGCATGTCCATCCAAAGCAGCGCCGGCCGCCTCCACTACCCGGTACCCATCGAGTAAGGAGACTTGATAACTTTTTTTCACCCATTTAACCGGACGACACTGAAAAATATAATAAGGATTGACCCCTATTTTTACGAGTCCTTTCAACAATTTAATCAATATCCGTGGCTGATCATTAATTCCCTTCATAAGTACGGTTTGATTATTGATAATCAAACCGGCCTTACGTAGACGACGAATTGCTTCCACAGACTGCGACGTAATTTCACGCGGATGATTAAAATGGGTCACCACATACAATTGTATCCGTTTATCTGCGTATTCCGAAAGTAGCGTAACCAGTTGATCATCCTCTAAAATCCGCTGTGGGAAAACCACCGGAATTTTCGAACCAAAACGGATGAAATCAAGTGAATTAATATCTCCTAATTCATCCAGAATGAAACTGATCATATCATTGTCCAGAACAAATGGATCGCCACCCGAAATCAGGGCATTATTAATGCTGGGATTCTCCTGAATATATTTGGCAACTTCATGAATCTTGAGTTTTACTTGTTCATCCGGCAGACCAACCATGCGTTTCCGGAAACAGTAGCGGCAATAGGTTGCGCACTGATTGGTAATGGTTATCAAAGCGGTATTCTTGTATTTATGCTGCAATCCATCGGTAACAGTGTTGCTTAGCTCACCGCTGGTATCATAGGATCCCTCTTGATCCAACTCACAGGCCGAGGGAATAATCATTTTCATGATCGGATCATTGGGATCTTCCTTATTGATCAAGGACATATAGTAGCGGGTGATGCTCATAGGATGCATATCCACAATTTTCCGCAATTCCTCTGCCTGCGACTCCGGAATCGAGAAATATTGCTTTAAATCATCAATAGTACGGATATTTTTCTGTAATTCTTCCATCCAATTCATACGCGAGGACCTCACAGCCTTTGAGAGTACGTTAATTTCCATATTTCTCATCTAATATGGATTTAAAGACAAAGGCTCACCATATCAATTATAATAAATTTGTCAAGGACTCTTTTTTTAATCCCGTAATGTGGCAGATTGTAACTCATATTGCAACATCCTTAACTGAAAGTACTTCTCTATTTAGATCGTCATTCCTGCATGTTTTTAGCAGGAATCCAGTGGCTTTGATCTTTAAATGCTTTAAAGTCACTGGATCCCGGCTTAATGATTGCCGGGATGACAACGCGTGGAGCATCCTTTTAATAACAAGATATCTATTATCTTTTCGTCAACATGTTGCACTTGTGGTTACAATTCACCATTTTACCAACAACATGAAGCTAGTGTAGTGTCTCATCCGCTAAAAACACCCTATTTTACATCCTGCGCCCAGGAATAACGAATCTCCAAATACACATTACTGTCATCATGCATCATGCCCAAGCGATCAGTCCAATCGATCTCAATGCCCTCTGCTTCCGGAAACTTATGCCAGGCATAAATTAAATGTGCGCCCAAAGCAATCACCACGTCATCTTCAGGTTTATATAAAATCTCCGGATTAAAGAGCAGGCTGCCGTATCTGGTTTTCTCCTCGTGATCATAGCCTGCCGGCAAATAGTAGGCAGTGACCACCGTAGGTACGACCTTGGAATCTGCCGGCAACCACTCTGTTTTTAGCTGAAAACCATGCAGCAGGCTCTCACTCTGATTGGCAATACGATACAAAAGTGCTCGCGTATAAAAAATCCGCCCATATTCTGCAAACATCAGCTGCGTATCATCCGGTTGACCTCGCGGGTAATCTGTATAAAATTTGTTGTCATAGTCAAAAACATAGGTCCCGGTATATTGGAAATTGAAATAAAAGCGATCTTCCGGTCCGTAATTAAAATCCAATCCAAAGGTCCAATCCAAATAGGGATTGCGCTTGTCATACATATTCATTTCCCTATCCCGGGTTAATGAGTAACAGGTTTCCAGCCATAACCCAAAGCGATCCACTGTAGTTTTCATATCCCAGCCAATGCGATGAATGCGTTCCTTTACCAAGGTGAGGGATTTCTCATAAGGGCTGACATAGCGGACCACTGGTGTATAGTAATCATCGAAATCATAAGTATAACTCAGCGCCATATCCACTGCTGAATACCAGCTCAAACGCAAGGCTGCAACTCCGGACTCCAGGGAGTAGGGAATCTCAGTTTGGCTAATCTCCGCCTGAGTAAATATTTCAGCAGGAATTTGTTTCGCAACCTCGACAGGAAAACTAGTGGCCTGTTCATAGGGCGCATAGACCCCTTCGATCGCCAGGCTGTTGACAGGGTAGTAGATCGCACGCATGGCCATCAGAGGTAGGGTTTTATACTCAAAAAGATCACCCGCATAATCCTTAGGATTCAAGTTATTGGTTGGATTCAGTTTATCCGCGCTCCCCCAGCCAAACTGCTGGTACCCAAAAGTAAATTTAAACACGTGAGTACTTAATTGCACAAAGTTTTCTCCGGGTGTGGTTTGTAACAGGGTGCTTTGCTCGCCACCTGAATACACCAGCAGATTTGCCTTCCAAAAGGAGACGATTTTCACATCACCTTTCTCAATTTCCAATCCAACTTCATTCACAAATTTTGGGGCTTTTAGATAACTGTCAAATGCCGGATAGTCTTTGATCACTGGAGCGTGAAACTCAAACTGATGATCACCGGAGATGCTGACAGCGACACTTCCTGATTTGTTCGGCTGTCCAGCAGTGATGTCCCCTAAGGACTCTTTCACCATCTTCACGGCCTGTGTTCCCACATCATTAAACAGAGCATCCAGATCATCTATATCTTCCGCCCAAGCTCCTGCAAGACATAATCCGAGTACCACACATATCATTATCAGGGTTTTACCCAGCCGCATATTTACCTCCAGTCAGATAACAAGATATTTCTGTAGGGGCACGATGCTTGTCCGACTTTGTTTCAGCGAAGCCGGATGCCGTGCCCCTACTTTCTATTTCTCTAAATTTTTAACAGTGAAAATTGAATCGCTCAAGCCCGAATTGACCTTGATATCTTCCATTTTCAATAATGTCTTATGCCCATTCACATTGACCGCCACAGTTTTGACAGGCACAATTATCGAAGCTACGGTTTTTACCTCTGTGATATATATGCGTTTTTCCACGGCCTTCTTTTTATTGTACATTTCCGTTTTATAGACAAAATAGTCCTCTTGACTAATCCAGAGCAGCACTTGGCTGTAAGGCGCATCTTTGTCAACCGGCACAGATGCCATCTTCCAACAGGTACGCTTTGCTTTCACTCCGTCTTTGGTATACTTGCATTCCTCTTCACCTAACAAAGTATAGGTGTAATCTGAAAAACTATGATTCTCCATATCATAATAGGTAAAATCCGAACCCATAAATTTTCCGCTTTTTCCGGCGGAAGCAATTTTTCTCACCTTGCCCAAATCCGGCAGCCACAAACGCTGGTCATCATCCCCTTGTTTATTGCCAATGGTCAGGAACTTGGTCCCCTTCACATCCGCTGGGGATAAAAACTCCGCAAAACTATTGGTTCCTTGCTTGGTCTGCTTGGAATACATTTTGAGTTTCCGATCCGTCCGGCTCCCGTCTTTTTTTCGCAACGCCATAATGGTAAAACTTTGCATGTCCTGTGCTTTTGGCAAAGCATAATGCTTGCGCATGATCTCATCCGCGTTGTCCTCTGCCCAACCGGCTGTCCCTGTCAACCCCAGAGCAAAACACATAATCAGAATCACATTGGCTTTTTTCATCGTCTCCTCCTCAAACTTAAGTTGGTATTGTCAAAAATATTTGACTTAAATTCTTAAAAATACTTTTAATTAAAGTTTTTTTGTTTTTATACCACGCTCTCCTAAAGCCACGCTCATTTAAAAGATTCACCACAGAGGCACAGAGGCATAGAGAAAACAAAAATTGATTGTATTAATACATAAATTCTAAAGATTTTATTTAATCTTTCCTTTGTGTAACTCTGTGTCCTCTGTGCCTCTGTGGTGGATCTTTTCATTTTTTATCATTTTATTTTTGACATTACCCTTAAGTTTGCTTCCAGATCAATCCGCACTTACGAAGATCCCCCGGATGAAAAACAAACCTTGGGTTTAAACAAATTCAGCAATACGGGCAACAGTGTCATCGAGGCAAAAGAGGACGTAATCATCGTAAGGCTGACCAAAATACCCAAAAACCGCAAAGGGCTAAACGCCGAAAACAGTAAAATGGCAAATCCCACAGCCACACTTACAGCATTAAATAAAATAGCCTTGCCTGTAGTCACCATAGTAACCTGAGTTACTTTTTCCAGATTCCCGCTCTGTTTCCTTTCACGATAATACCCGGAAATAAAATGAATGGAGTAGTCAATCCCAATACCAATGGAAACCGAGGCCACCAAAGCTGTTCCAATTTCCAGAGGAATGTGAAAAAATCCCATTATGCCAAAATTGATCAGCAAACAAATAGCCAACGGCAGGATACCTATCAAACCAGCCCAGAAAGAACGCACATAAATGGCGAGTACAATAAGCACGAATAAAAGCGAGAGAAAAATACTGGTAATCTGGGTTTTTATCACATATTCATTAACAGCCAAAATAATCTCAGCCATGCCCACGGTTTCCAGAGAATATCCCAG
>JAGLMY010000073.1 GCA_023139775.1 bacterium | reverse complement strand
ATTCATCTGCACAGTCATTTTAGCGCTGGTAGGATTGTCCATATTATTTATAAAATCATCCAGATTGCCGGAATAAAGCACCAAATACTGGGAAATCAACCGGCGTAGCCCGGCTTTGTCCTTTTTTCCATATTTGGCAGGATCATACGGAATTTCATTAAACGCCTCAGCTTTGTGATCCCTTTCCTTGCTTACAGCCTCCACTAGCTCTTCCCCGGAAAGATCACGGCTTTCCGTCCGGCGCAATGATGGCTGCCTGATCCCAGAGCGTTCTTGGTTCGTCACCTTTTCCTGTGCTGCTGCTTCATCCTCATCAACATGCATGACTTTATTCATTCGTTTGACCATATCCGCAAAAGAGAGCACTTGCTTGACTTCCGGATATTTGTGTTTCAAGTATTTACCCATATCATCCATAGCCTTGAGAATATCCGGTTCCTTCAAACTTTTCAGAACAACCGTTTGCTTCTCTTGTTTCGGCGCTGAAGCAACAGGTTCATCCAAAGTGGTAAAATCATCCTCTACCGCGAAATCATCATCCCCTACGGTTTGCGTTTCTGCCGCCACTGTGAAATCATCCTCTGCTACTACTTCTTCTTCTCTCCCTTCCACATGCAAATACATAATGGTCGAGCCATTAAAATGCTCATTGGAGTATTTATCCGCCTGCCGGATATCTGTGTTCGGCTTAAAATAATTTATAATTTCCTCGCCAATAATAATTTTCTGAATACCCACTACCGCCAAGACCACTACCACCAGCGCTAAAACAATAACTCGCACCGCACGTTTAGTAAAAAAGTGATAAACTCCCATAAGCATCTGAGTAGCCCAAGTTTCTCTACCAGTGGCCGGTTTTACACCCATATGCCGCAAAGGATGTTTCTGCATCAGCAGCAAGGCCGGTATCAAGATTAAGGTGGCCAGCAAAGCCATGGCAACACCAATGGCTGTAAACAATCCGAAATTCCGCACCATCAGAATACTACTGGACATCAAGGAACCAAAACCGGCCATGGTGGTAATGCCGGTTAAAAAAATAGGAACACCTATTTTGCGAAGCGTGCCATATACAATTTGCCGATTCTCAGTCTTCCCCACCTCTTGGTGTTCACACGTGTAGGCTGCCAATTCATCGTAATAATGGCTGATCAAATGAATTCCATATGCGCTGCCAATAGCCACCAGGAGTACGGGTATGGCTGAAGACATTACCGCAAAATCCACCTGACACAGAGGCATCAATCCCATGGTCCAGATGCAACTAACAACTACCGTAAGCGTAGTTAATAGTACTCCGCTGATATTGCGAAAGGCAAAGTAAAGAATGATCAGAGTCGCCACTAAAACAAATGGTACCAGACGCAACATGTCATCCTTGATCCCCTGCGAGACCAGCATGCTCACTGCTTCATTGCCAACCACGTGAAACGAGGTGCGTTCATCCTCAAAACGTTTTAGGGTCTCCTGAATCTCGGCAAAAGCTTGTTTTTCTTCATCGCCACTGGTAGGCATCATTTGCATTTGCTTGATATTTTTCCCGTTCTCGTCTTTGACCTCAATAGTTTGCATGGTCTCGGTTACCAAAGTGACAATAATCTGCGTAGCTTTTAAGTCATCTGAATATAAAAATCCCTGATACAAATCCCAGGAAAACAACCTTGCTTTAATCTTTAAAAGATCCTCTTCCGTAGCAGGCAAGTGGGGAACAATTTTTCCAACCGCAATACCGCCCTCCATTCCTTCCATATAATCGGTGTTCATAAGCGAGGTTACGTTTTCTACGTATGGGATATTCTCAATAACACGGGTTACCTGATCCAGCTTATGCATGGTATCCAGAGAAAATATCGTATCTCCTTCAACCCGCATTATAATCATAATCACTTCATTATTACCGTAGCTGGATTCGAGTTTCCTGGACTTCTGTTTGGCCGGATGCTTGTCCATCAGGAAATTCCGGAGTGAATTATCAATCGTCATCCTGGGTATCTGCCAGCCCAAAAAACCGGTAATGCCTAAGACCAACACTAGAATAAGCAGTGGGTAGCGATATATATATTTCATTAAAAATATTTCCTCCGTGCAACAGTAAAAAAACCGTATTATTGAGATTTGGCGCGTTGGATGTCTTTTGCCCGAAATGTGCCATCCGTGGTAATCCACTCAACACCCTGCTCCGCCAAACGCCGGGCCCAGTGCTGATCATTAACAGTCCAGACAGCTATTTTAATCCCTGCTTTATGGATGGCATAGAAAAAAGTATCCAATACTTTATACTGTTTATCAAATACTTGCAGCCACCGTTGGTTTAAAAAAATGGCTTCCAGCCCAATTTCATTATTAAACTCCAATATTTTATTGATAAAACCATTCACCGCCTTTTTGCTGGTGGGCATCAGCATTCCATAATCCTGGTTGTACAGAACACCCAGACGCAGTTTGTCAGAAATATTTCGTAAGGCTTTGAGAAATTTCCCAGCCACAGTGGTTACAATTACCCTTTCCTCCAATTGGTTGGCAGCCAAAAGTTCGTATAAAAGCGCACTGTCTGCTGTGGCAATCCATTTCCCTTTGCTCAGTTGCGCTTTAACATCCAGATGAATATGTACTGAAAGCGTGGTCACATACGCCAGCCAGGCTTCCAGGGTCAGCAATTGACCGCGAAATTCAGCAAACAGAGTTTTTGAGATGGTTTGGCCTTGGTGTCTTTTTTCATGATGAACGACCAGGATGTTATCCTGCGACATACGGACATCACATTCAATGTAGACCTGTTCAGGATCGGTTATAGCAGCCAGGACTTGGTCTACAGCTGCCAGGCTGTTGCAGCGATGCGCTATTATATTCGGTAGCGATGGATAAACAAATGGTGGCATGGTTTCTCTTTGCATATGTTGTTGTTTTTTAAGGACATTTTATTTTATCATTTTTTTCGCTTCCAGGAAAGAATTCAAGTACTCAATATCCCATAAAATTGAATTCCAGCCTAATTCCCGCGCAAATCATGCTATAGTAGTCTGACCTTAAAAAGCCAGGAACCTGATATGAGTACAACCACCCATTGGGTACACAACCTCAATCCAATTGTTCTGCAATTGGGCGATCATTTCGCCATACGTTGGTACGGGCTGGCATATATGACCGGCTTCATCATCGCCTATTTTCTGCTGCGCTTTTATACTAAAAAAAAATTGCTGCCATTTAACGAGGACCAAATTTCGACGATTATTATCGCGAATCTCTTAGGTGTATTTATCGGCGGACGTTTGGGCTACATGCTTTTGTATGCCTGGCCGGAATGGTTTTCAGACCCTTTATTGTTTTTTAAAATCTGGCAAGGCGGAATGTCAAGCCACGGGGGATTTGTCGGAGTCTTAATCGCTATCGGCTGGATTGCCAAACGCTACCAGTATTCCTATTTCAGACTAAACGATCTTATCTGTACCTTGGTACCCCCGGGACTCTTTTTAGGACGAATGGCGAACTTCATTAACGGTGAACTGTGGGGGAAAATCTCAACAGTGCCGTGGGCTGTTGTCTTTCCCCAAAGCATGCCCGGAGGGAGTCCGATCGCTTTGATCCCACCGCGCCATCCATCTCAAATCTACGAAGCCTTGTTGGAAGGGCTTCTACTTTTATGTTATACCCAGTGGCGATTGTGGAAGAGCAAGGCACTGCTTTCCCCAGGACGGCTCTCAGGCGAATTTCTATTCCTGTATGCCGTGGTCCGGATCGTAGGTGAACAGTTTCGTGAACCGGACGCCTCACTACTGTTGGGAATGAGCCGGGGCATTTTTTACAGCTTATTCATCGCGCTCCTGGGTTCTCTCTCTATCTGGTTGTCTTTCCAGACAGCATCACAAAAAAAGCGGAGCTTTCAGGGGGACCGC
>JAGLMY010000072.1 GCA_023139775.1 bacterium | reverse complement strand
TCAGGGGCTCCGCCCCCGAACCCCCGCTCTCTATCTTTATAGAGAGCCACAGTAACTTACCGCCGCCGATCTATTTTTTCAAGGCTGGCCGTACAGACCCTACGGCAATAACCATTTCAGTTCATCCATAGCTTCTATGAGGGCTCTTGTTTCTCTTTGCCTGACTGCCGGATTATTCAGATTTTCTGTAACCTGGATTAATCCCGCCGGAGATCGTCCCTTTTTGTGCTGTCGCCGGGCGTATGCAGCATTTCATTCTGTTCGATCACAATTTCCTTCAGCAACTTTTTATCCATCCTGGCCCCTGTTAGTTCTCATTGACAATGAACAATAACTGTATTGTGTTTTCATTAGCAATGAGAACTAACTTCTCCGCGCGGAAAATAAACGGCTAATATATTTTTAATAATATGTCAGTGGAGCGTTTTTTTTAGTTTGGCATTCCCGATTACAACTGCCTGCGGGCTGCCTAAGGCGTCCCTATATATCTTTTCCGGTCGGGGAATAACAAACTTTGTTTAACTGCAGTTCACTGACATGTTACGAGTCACACCCGGGGGTATTTTAAGCTGGTTTTGCCAGGTTGGGAATGATTAATTTTTTTTCAACAGCACGGTTCTAACATCGTCTACTGTAGAAGCGATCCTTGCTTGTGCCCTTATTTTGGGTATGAACGCCCTCGGGCGAATACAAGATTCGCCCCTACAACATTGTTTGGGGGGGCCCTGAGATAGAATAGTTAATTGAACTGCTTTGTTAGCTGCTAAATAATTCAGTATCCTGTCACCACATCACTTGAATGTCCCTATTTCCGCTAAACCGC
The DNA here is from genome assembly GCA_023139775.1 of bacterium. Classification (GTDB taxonomy): domain Bacteria; phylum Oederibacteriota; class JAAXVQ01; order JAAXVQ01; family JAUVAV01; genus JAGLMY01. The sequence continues at coordinate 5,012 of JAGLMY010000072.1, read as the reverse complement.
TAAGCCTCTTCTTTTTTATCGGAAAAGTCGTTGCAGTCTTCCAGGGATTGGTCTTCTTTCCGGGCTAATTGGTCGTATTTCTCTTGGCTAAGAAAACGGGCATTGAGAAAGAAATTTTTTCGATAGATATAACATTCCGCCGGTTTGTCTTCAGAGCGGTCTAAAAATATTGCCAGGTCCTTATCTTTCCCGATAAATTCCCGGGATATCATTTGCGGGACATTTTTATGAACAATAAGATTGAGTTCCGTCAAACCGCTGCATAGGCTCATTTTACACAGGTTCCTTTTTTCAAGTTCACGCAATTCTTTTGCCTGTTCCGAATCCATGGGCATCTCCTTCTGGGTGTAAAGCTTATCTTTTTTATTATGAAATTTAATTGTCTTGACTGTTGTTGCTTTGATTTTATCGTAAAGTTCCCATACATCAAAGGGTTTTTCTATTAAATCATCCATACCCGCTTGCAGGCAGCGCTGCCTTTCATATTCTGCTCCAGCAGTCACAGCCAAAATCGGGATATATTTTTCTTTGCGGCGGATGAGTTTGGTTGCTTCGCATCCATCCATGATCGGCATAGCAACATCCATGAGACAAAGATCATAATTGCCATTATGGATTTTTTCAGCAGCATCCCGGCCGTTGGCCGCCACATCAGCCTCAAAACCCCAGTCAGCTAATAAAAACTGCATCACATCCCGCAATGGTTTGCGGTCCTCAGCAATAAGAATTTTCATTGTAGCAATTCTCACTTTTTCTCTTGAATATTAACTCTGAGTCGTTTCCCCAGCCATGCTGAATTGTATGTTTTTTTGTGCAAGTTCGTCCAGTAAAAAAAAGGGTTATATTGCCTGATACTTAAATCCACTAAACCACGGATACACACTGATATACGCAAATAATACAAAATTATAAGGTGACGTTTTTTACAAAAATCCGTATGATATGTAAAAAAAGAGCCGCAAAGGAGAACCCATCATGATCGTTGCCAGCATCACGGTTTACGTCAAACCGGAGCATATTGATGATTTCATTCAAGCCACTATTGCCAATCATCAGGATTCGATCCAGGAACCGGGTAATTTGCGCTTTGATGTTTTGCAATGCCAGGATGATTCCACACGTTTTTTATTATACGAAGCTTATGACTCCGAAAGCTCCGCTGCAGCTCATAAAAAAACCGGCCATTACTTAAAATGGCGCGAAACGGTTGAGCCCTGGATGGCCAAACCGCGCACAGGTATTCTGCACACGGTCATTGCTCCTGATAAACGCGAACAATGGTAATTCCGGACTTTGTTTTTTCCAGACTCCCAAAAATCATCTTTGGTTCCGGAAAATTCAAGCTGCTGCCTGAAATCATTAAAGAGCAAGCTCAGCATGTGCTGTTAGTCACAGGCAAGCATTCCTTTCGCCGGACCTGTCAGTGGAATTTACTTATTGAAAATTTAAATGCTCAAGGTACTGTTTGGCAGGATTTCATAATTGCCGCTGAACCTTCTCCGGCCCTGATCGACGAAGCAGTCCAAGCCAACGCAGATAACAATATCGATTTGCTAGTCGCCATCGGAGGCGGGAGTGTGATTGATGCGGGTAAAGCAATTTCCGCCATGCTGACGCTCCAAGCTCCGGTGCAAGAGTATCTGGAAGGTGTTGGCAATAAAAAACATCCTGGCAACAAACTTCCCTTTATTGCTGTGCCCACCACCTCAGGCACTGGGACCGAAGCCACGAAGAATGCCTCGCTCAGCCAGGTGGGCAAAACCGGTTTCAAAAAATCCTTGCGCCATGACAATTTCGTGCCGGATATCGCTTTGTTGGATCCACAATTATCCGTATCTTGTCCTAAAGAAATTACTGCGAATTGCGGGATGGATGCTTTTGCGCAACTGCTGGAATCCTATGTTTCACCCAAAAGCACTCCCTTAACAGACGCGCTGGCAATCAGCGGCTTGGAAGCTATTCGCGATAGTCTGCTCACAGCATATCAGGAAAACGGAAACATAGAAGCGCGGGCCGGCATGGCGTATGCCGCGCTGTTATCAGGTATCACCTTGGCACACGCCGGTTTAGGTATTGTCCATTCCCTCTCTTCCACTATAGGTGGATATTGCACAATTCCGCACGGTGTAATCTGCGGCACTCTGTTGGGTCCGGGTATGAAAATGAATATCGAAAAGCTAAAACAGCAAGGCAAAGCCAGTTTTTCGTCCTTGCACAAGCACGCCAAAGTAGGCGCCTTACTGCGCAAACAACCGCTTAAGGATGTGTTTCAAGGATGCGAGTGGTTACTACAAACCATTGCTGAGTGGAAAACATTTTTGAAATTACCGGGTCTTAAATCATTTGGAATGGAATCCAGCGACGTAGAACACCTTGCCTCAGAAACTCCCATCCGCAACAATCCGGTTCATTTGGAAACAGAGGACATTCAAAATATTCTGCTGGAAAATTTGAAATCATAGGCGCGAACCTTTGCTTGTCACGCCGAAGTCGACGACGAAGGCGGATGTTCGCCCGTTAAATATTTTTTATAGAGACGCGATTAATCGCGTCTCTACCTGAATTTATTTACGCAATGCTTCGGCGGGTTGCAATTTACCCGCATACCGTGCCGGGATCATAGCTGCCACGGCCGGAACAATGATGGATAGCACCATCGCGGAAATCAATGCCACCAGCGATAGCGTTGGATGTATTATGTACTCAACCGGGAAACCTTCCATGGAATCTATGAATGCTTCAAAGTTGATGCCTGAGTAGTGAAAGTAAGTAATAATTCCGTAACCAAACAACGCACCGGGAATACCTCCGGCTGCCCCAATAATTGCGCCTTCCAAAGTAAAATTCAGGAACAATTCCCGATCAGACATACCAATGGCTTTCAGAGTGCCGATCTCATGCAAGCGCTCAAAAATGGCCATCATCATGGTATTGATAACCACAAACGAGGCCAGAAACAGAATCAAGGCTTCGATAAATAAATATACATATTTCATGGTGGCAAACATTGAATACATGGGTCCGATCTGCTCTTGGTAGCTCATGCTTACCGTACCTTCAGGCAAGACCTTTTTAACAGCAGCATGAACAGCATCTGTCTGTTTTTCCTGCTCAGTAAACACAAAAAGCTCGGTTGTGCCTGCATAAATTTTCAACAGACGTTTGGCATCCTCCAACTGGACAATGAACGTCTTTTTATTATACGCGGCCACACCCATATTATAAATTCCGGCTACCGGCAATTTTATCCCATTCAAGCCGCCTTCTGAGGTTTTGGTGGCCAGGAGCAACTTATCTCCCACCTGCACTGCCAATTTTTTGGCTAAATCCATACCCATATAAATCCCGCGCGTCTCAACACTTCCCTCGATCATTTTATCTTTAACTTTCAGATTGGTGTTTAAAACATCCAAACCGAGCCCAAAAGCGCTCACCGTAGTATCATCATTCCCCAGTAAAATACCAAAGCGAATACGTTCTTCGACATGCTGAACACCCGGTATTTTTTCAACCTGCTGTTTAATGGCATCGGATTCCAACATCAGGCTGTCCACCGGAATAAAGCGTTCGCGTTCCACAAACTCTTCGGTGGTAATCCGCACATTCCCGGTTTGATAAACAATAAAATTCTGCATATACAAATCAATCATGCCATTGATCCAACCCTGGGCCAGACCCACAATCATAGCGCCAAAAAATATAGCCAAGGCAGTCAAAAAACTGCGGCGCCGGTTGCGCAAAACATTTCGAAAGGCAAATTTGAATAACATGGTATTGACCTCCTTAAATGCCGTAGGGTCCGCCCCCCGCTTGTGCCCGTTTTCCGGGTATGTCGGCCCGGGCGGACACATAGGTCCGCCCCTACGGTTTGGATATTACACTGTGTTTTGTGCCGGGCGCTGGCAGATCACGGGCGCACTCAGTGCGCCCCTACAAGAATAATATCATTGTACTGTTCTTAAACACTCCATGGCTTCCATTTTGGTCACCTTTTTGGCCGGGTAATAACTGGCCAGCACACTGGCAACCAGGGTAAAGATCATGGCAATCACATAGGCTTTTACCAGCCAGACGGATTTAATTACACCCATAACCGGCATGCCAAAATCCTGGTCCCCGAACATGGCATCCATATCAAATCCCACAAAGGCAAAATAGGAATTAAACAAAGTTCCCAGCACCAATCCCATCAGACCACCGGCAATGCCGATTAAAGCGCCCTCGATCAGAAACAGATTGCTCACTTCCTGGTCAGTAAAACCCAAAGCTTTCATGGTTCCGATTTCACGCTTTTTCTCAAACACAGACATCAACATAGTATTGATAATGCCCACAATTGCAATGACCATAATCATCAAGACCAACATGTTTTGGAATTTTTGTTTCATAGCCATCAAGGCGCGAAAATCTTCGGAGAGTTTCTTCCAACTGTAGATATCACCTTCCACACCACTTAAAGCCGCTTTGATTTTCGGTTCGTATTCTTTCACCTTAAAAAAATCATCTGTCTTCAAGGCAATTTCCGATACATCCTGAGTATTCATAAGTTGCTGCGCTTCTCCCAGGTTGATAAAGGCCGAGGCTTTATTCACTTGTGGATTGGCTGACACAATTAATCCAGTAATGAGCACCTCAACTGAGGTATACATACCCTGCTGATTGCGAAAGGTCAGATAGGTCACATCCCCGAGTTGCAGACCCAAATCATCCGCCAACTCTTTTCCAATTATCGTCCCACCCGGTTCCAATGCTCCGGTCTTTACATATTTCTTTAGATTAAAGACTTTATTGTCATCCGGACCAATTCCCACCGCCACCACCGGCATACTATCCACCCCATTATCCACCTCAGCTAAAAACAGTATACGTTCGGTGACATGGGTCACAAACTCCAGTGTCTTTATTTTTTCCTTAATGACCGCCACATTCTTTATATAGTTCTCTTTATCGTAAGGACGGTCTTCATCGAAATTCACACTTCTTATCTTGTAATGTCCGGTCTCAAAATCAAT
>JAGLMY010000071.1 GCA_023139775.1 bacterium | reverse complement strand
ACCCACACCAAAGGAGAGAATGAGAAATGTCAGAATAGTTCTAATTTTAGAACGCAAAATATTTTTAAGAGCGAGTTTGAATAAGTAACTCATGACTCAATCATCCCATCTCTGATTTTAATGACACGCTTGGCATGTTTCATGATTAAAGGATCATGCGTAGAAAAAATAAAGGTCGCTTCCTCCTTTTCATTCAATTCCCTCATCAGATCCACAATCGCCTCTCCATTGACCGAATCCAGATTGGCAGTCGGCTCATCCGCGAAAACGACTTTGGGATTTTTTACCAAGGCCCGGGCTATGGATACGCGTTGCTGTTGACCACCGGACAATTCCAAAGGCCTCCGCTTTTCCAATCCTTGCAAGCCGACTTTCACAAGTATTTCCAGAACTTTTTCTTTGATCTGAGCCGGACTAAAACGTTTCAAAATTTTCAAAGGCATTTCTACATTTTCAAACACTGTAAGTACTGGAATCAAATTGTAGGTCTGGAAAATAAAGCCAAAATTCTCTTTTCGCAAAGCAGCCAGCTCATTCTTGGTCTTGCCCATCAAATCCGTACTTTCCAGCAAGATTTGACCGCTTTCTGCCCGGTCAATGGTCCCCAAACAATTTAGCAGCGTAGTCTTGCCGGAACCGGATGGACCGGCAATGGCAGTGAACTCCTGTTTTTCAATGTTTATAAACACATTCTTTAGTGCCTGGAAATCAATTTTACCGGAATGATAGGTCTTGTTTAAATTCTTTACTTCGAGAAGCATATGCATCATCTCCTTTGGGGGTTATACATATATTTCAACTGCACGGGCGAATACATGGATTCGCCCCTACGGCATCACATATAAAACGTTTATAATTTCGCCTCAGCGCGCAACAAAACAATATATTTCCCAAGTACCTCCCGGGAATACTGCGTGTCACCCACACCGGTGGGAATCATCCATTGCAGACTCAGGTTCAACCCATCGGACAAAACCCAAGCCAGGGTATGCACGATCAGACTGCTGTAATCCTCAAGATTTACAAACGCGTCCAATTGGAACCGGAAAAACTCATGCGGTGCATGCACCAGGTTGCCATACAAATAATAGGTATCCGTAAATCCCGCATAGTCCAATTGCGCAAAAGCGTTTAACGTATTGGTATTGGCATCAGTAGGGGCGACCGGCCGGTCGCCCCTACCTTCATTGCCATTATAATACACCTGCGTCCCAAGCAACCACTCCCCCTCAAAAAAGCTGTAATCAAGTCCGAGTGTGGCTTCGGAATAGGAGTCCTGGGCCTGATCATTAAAATGATACGCATACGATCCTTGCACGCCCAGTTCCAGATCACCCTTAAAATAAACTCCGGCAATATTATCATCGCGCCCTGCCCGATTGGCAACCATACCCACATCAAATCCGGATAGATTGGTAAAAATACCAGTGCCCGCAGATACTTCCGAATCCTGCGCTTCCGGACTGACATAGACTCGCAAACCGGATAAATCCCCTAAAGGCAGATCATAGGAAAGCGCGACCAGACCGTCTTTGGTATAACTCAAATCCGAGACATTTATACTGGAATCAATCTCAAAGGGATTAAACACACCCAAATTGCCAAAACTCACATACGTCTTGCCCAAAGTAAAATCCCCGGAATCCGTATACCAGCGCACAAAGACGCGTAATACTTTGGCCAGAAAATAATCAGCATCCAGGGATAAGTCAGTGGGCGATTCACTTGTGCCCGTCTTTTGGGTATGAATCGCCCCTACAGCATCACCGGTGTATAAATAGAAACGCACATCACTATAAAATTTCCAATCCTCCGCTTTTCTCTGCAGAATCAGTTTATTTTCTACAATATTATTAAACTGGGGCTCTCCCTCAGTGCCTATTAATACAGCATCATTGCGGATCGCGCCGGACAGATCAATTTTTGCCTGAGACATTACAGGCAACCATAATAATAGAATAAGCAGAGACGCGAATATAAGCAGAGACGCGATTAATCGCGTCTCTGCAGGTAATAACCAACGCAGCATGTCACCACACCTCCTGAAATAATGCTGTAGGGGCGATTCTTGCTTGTGCCCGTATTTTGGGTATGATCGCCCGCCATTTGGGTATGTCCGCCCGGGCCGACATACCCAAATGACGAACACAAGCGGGGCACGTGCCCCTACGAGATTAACGGCGCAAATATCCCTTGGTAAACACCTTGGCCGGAACCTTGACATCAAACTCAATCTCAGTAAAGGTTATCACAGTCTGAGAATTCTTTTTACGCATATCCTTGATAGTAATGCTAGTAGGCACCTGACGTATTCCGATCTTTTTTACATCTGTTTGACTCATTTTTTTCAGCAAGCGTCCGCCGCGCGCATAGAGCTCTATTTCCAGGGGAATAAACCAGTTTTTATCAACCACAATCACTTGTTTTTCATAAGTCACATCCGGTTTTTTAGCGATCAGTTCCACCACATAACAATCCCGGTCTCCCACTTTTTTATCTTCCAACAATTTAGCATCATATTGTTCATCAATGCTGTCATTTTCCAGCATGTCCTCATAGGAAATGTCCGAACCCATCATTCCCTGCCTAAGCATGTGACCGGATATTTTCATAATGTCATCAGCATCCGGAAAGTAAATCCAAAGCTCGTCATCCATTTTCAGATACTTCACACCTTTATCTTCCGGATTGGTAAATTCCATAAAAGATTTCATACCCTCTTTTTTACCATACCCGTAAAATTGTTTGGTTAAAGTGCGTTTGCCTTTGGTGATTACCATGGTGGCTGTGAATTTCTCAGTCACAAAGACTTGGTTCTTATCTACTTTCTCAATAATACTTTTCGCAGTCTCTGAAGCCTGACTCATGGCCGGCAACAAGTAGAGCAATAAACTTAAGGTGATAACGTGTTTCAGCATTTGATTCCTCCGTTCATAATGTAGGGGCGAGGTTACCTCGCCCCTACTAAAATTCCCAGCGCATACCGCCGATAATCAAACGCGGAAGTTGGTTAATCTCCCGTTTTTCAGAATAATCGGTTTTGTATTGATAGGAATTTACATTCTGTACATTAAACAAATTCGAGACCTGAAGATAGGTATATCCACTTTCCAATCCAAAAAGCGGCATAGTCAATTTGATATCCGTTGACATGTAAGGAGGATACCGCTCACTGTTGTATTCCCCGAAGACAGGAATATATTCATTAATCGCCGGCTGGTATACAGCGCCTACGACAGGAGTATACAATTGGCCGGAGGCAAACTTCTGGGTTAATGCCAGTTTCCACTTCTCAGTAAAATTGTAATTGGCAATTAGGTTCATAGTATGCGGACGCTCTGTTGAAGGCGCGTACCATTCCTGATACGGTGTATTGCTTTCCGGCATACCTAATGTTGCAGGATCTGTCCGTTGGTCAATGCGACGCCGCGTCTTGAGCCGGCTATAGGTCAGCCAGCCATCCCACTTACCGCCAAATTCCTTTTTAATCATTACATCCAGACCACAGGCATAACCTCGTTCATGATTGGTATAATTGATATCCGGATCATCATCCGACACAATGAGATTGCGATAATCTTTATAATAGCCATCCACCTGCACGGTAAAATCATCAGCAATATTTATTTTGCCGCCCAAAATATAGTGAATGGCTTCCTCTGCCAATAAATCCGAGTTGCCAAGCTCATTATCAATTTGTTGAGCACTCAGTGGATACTGGCTATAGATTCCCGAAGCCAAGGTGACTTCCCACCCTTCCTGGAGCTTCACTTTAAACATCAGGCGCGGATTGACCAGCCACTGGCTATTCGCAGTATAGTATTGTACATTCATACTTGGGTTGGCAAACAATAAATCTTTAATAATTGTCATCTCATCCTGAAGAAACAGTCCGGCAAAATTAACCCAATCCATTTCCAGTTTGGTTTCTATTGATTCTTCATACCTGGTATTATTAGCCGTGGGGAGCGATATGGTTCTTTTCAAGTTGGCCTCACCAATAGCCGGAAAATAATACAGCCCGGTTCTCAATTTGTGTCCCTTGCCCAATTCCCATTGCCAGACATGGCGCAACTGCATAATCATTTGTTCCCGGTCCAGGTTGAACGGACTAAAGGAATCATCAAAACTGAATTCACCCTGATTGTAATACACACCCAACAAGGTCAATACCGACAAATTCTCTGATATACGATAGTCTGAAGATACGCTCAGATTGACGTTCAGATTCGAATACATCAATTCCATTTCCTCGACATTGGCAGAACCATATCCTTCCTCCGGTTTGACAGACATTTGCATGCCCTCAAAGGAGTAAATGGAATTGATGGCAATCATATTATTATCAAACGGCAGGTTGAGCTTGAATTGGCCATCGTAAAAAAACGGAAACACCAGGTTTTCATCCTGAAAAAAGAGACCAATGATTAAATCATAATGCGTTCGTCGCAATCCCAGCATAAACGAACCGGCTTCCGGTCCCCAGAACGGCCCTTCCACAAAAACATCCAAGGTGGTGACCGAGAGGTCAATAAAACCTTGGTGTTGCTCCGGATTACCTGCCTTGTTTTTGACTTTAAGAATAGCGGACATGGCTTGCGGCCATTCTGCTGAAAATCCACCGGAATAAAAATCAATTGATTCCACCAGGTTGGGATTAAAGATGGATACGGCTCCGCCCCACAGATAAGGATGCATAATAACCATATCATCTAAAATGGCCAACACTTCATTCGGATCCCCGCCCCGAACAAAAAGCAGACTGGAAAATTCATGGGTTGAGGTAACCCCGGGCAACAACTGCACGACTTTCATCACATCCGGGAATAAGCTTACGGTAGTTTGCTTAATCACTTCCCGGCTTAGTTTCTGTTTACTGATTTTAATTAATTCTTCATCTTTTTCCGCCGTCACCACAAATTGATCCATTTCATAAACATCGTATTCGTACAGTTCAATAGTATTTCCCGCTTTTTGCAACACCAGGCTTTTTTCCTGGAATCCGGCCAGTTTAATTCTTACCTTTGGATTTTCTGTGTCCAACCGAAAACAACCGTCAACATCGGTTAGCGCTTGCCGCCCCTGAGAATCTAGTATAACAGCATTCGCAAGCGGGTCCTGCGTGGTTCCATTACATACAGTGCCGGTATACGTTTCAGCCCATAGCAGCGCAGGAGCCAAACAGAAAAAAAAGAACATATATATAATAGTTAAAAACCGCAAACAGAACCTCCCCTCATGTAGGGAACGGTCGCGACCGTTCCCTACCAATGGGATTCCCTTCGGTCGCGACCGTTCCCTACTTTATTTCCATTTCCTGAAATCCGGAGGAATATATCCATTTCTTACCTTTGAGCAGAAGACCTTCCGCTTTGGGAATACTTTCCAGCAATTCCAACGCCTTTTCCGTGCCCAATAAAAATAATACAATAGAAGGAATTGGATCCGGCTGCAGGTTGGACATAATAATCGTAGCTGCCTGCATAGTCTCACGGGGAAATCCGGTACGCGGATCAATAATATGATGATATTTTTTCCGCCCGTGAGAAAACTCCCGGAAATAATCACCCGAAGTCAACACCAAGCTGTCCTCCAAGGCCAACTGGGTGATAATGGCACTTGGATCTTCGGGATTTGAAATCCCGATTTTCCATTTCCGAATCGGCCCGCGTTGACCGGCCAGCACATCCCCTCCCAGGTTTATTAAATACTGATACACCTTCTGTTGTTTATAATAATCATCCAATCCGCGTAAAATCGCCAGCTTGGCAATACCACCCAGATCCAAGCGGATTTTTGAATTTTTGAAGATAATTCTTTTTTGCGCAGCATCCCATTCAACCTGCTGCATACCCACCTGTTTTAAAACAGAATGAACTTGCGGGACAGTAGGCACCTTTTCATAAGTCCCGCTTTTAAATCCCCACAATTCCCCTAAGGCACCGACTGTAATATCGAACAATCCCCCGGTCTTTTTATGCCAGTAGAAAGCATCATTCAAAATATCCGCCATCTCCTGAGAAACATTCACCCAGTTCTTGGCTGCCTGTTGGTTGATACGAACCAATTCACTGTCCGCGAGACGATCACTGTATATTTTTTCCAAACGCGCGATTTCCTGAAAACCACCTTCCACCAGACGAAGTCCCTGTGCTTTCTTTTTTACCAATACAGTAACACTGACTTGCGTACCCAACATTGAACGGGTTTGCGTGACTTTAAACCGATGAAAGACAAAAAATAAATATCCTGCCAGTATACCAAGAATACCTACCCATAGCATAATTTGACGCTTCTGGTTCACCATTGAAACTCCAATCCAGCCAAGCTCTGAGTCTCTTTCCATTCCAAAAAACCGTTAAATGTTTTAGTCCAGCGTACATCCAAAAACAATCCTTCAGTAATCATCCAAATCAGGTTCAACTCCGTATATTCGTAATGTTTAAATGCGCCCCATTCATCCTGGGGCTGTTCCGCATAAAGTTGTCCTTGCAGCCACAAGGTGTTTGAAATGGTACTTTCGATTTTTATTCCCGGGACCCAGTAATTCCCATCCGGTGTATGTTTCAATCCCCAGGAAGGACGAATAATGAACTGTTCAGATAAAAAATTCATAGGAAAGCGCAGTGAAAAAAGAGTCTGCTTGTCACCTTCGCGGGAATATTGGCCCAAAAGCGGATTATATCCTTCGGCCATGAAACGCACCCGGGCCTGTAATGGAAGAAACGACCACAGCGGAATATCCAGACCACCAAACAAAGCCCAAGCCCCGGCATAAACTACTTCAGCCTGCGCATACCATTCATTGCTCCACTCCCAGTTTCCTTGCACACTCAGCGCTAAACCAGAACCAAGCTCACTGCGAGCAGCATCAGCAAAGACCGGTGAATCATCATAGGAAAATAACAACCCCAGTCGGCCGCGAGTAAAATTCAGGATTCCCGAAATCCCTCCATAACGAATATCCGCTTTTTGAAAAACCGAAGGCTCAAAAGCAGCGTAATAAAAAGCCGAAGTCTCCAGCCCGGACCTTTGATTATTATATGTAATGCCCAAGGCGGGATAATTTGCCAGCAACAAACCACTCCCCCAAGTCGATGTGGTATCGCGTCCAATTCGAACAGAGTGAAACGCATTATGATATTTTAACCACGGATAAAAAAGATATTGATAGGTTGCTCCCGAATACCATAGGACGCGTCCAAACAAACCGGCAGTCACTGTGGCCCGGGGAATTTCAATGTCCCATAAAGCTTCTATCTCTGTTACCGGCCCTTGTTCATTACTCAAGCGGGTCGCGCTGCTGACCGTATCAGACAACCAGGATTGAACCACTGTGGGATTAAAGAATTGGGCGCGTTTTTGGTATCCTTGTTTGACATATCCGCTCCATTCAGCAGGTGCTGAAAACGCGAAAAAACCAAGTATGAATAGAGTGAAGATGCTTTTCTTCATGGGGTCGCCTGGCTGACGGCATCACTTTTATAAATATTCAAACGAACTCGTTTGACAAAGGTATCCCAAGAGGTATTGAGATCCGCATGCAGTATCCGGACAGCCTCAAAATAATCCTCTGCATTTTCCGGCAACCGGGCATTTAAAAATACATTCTCTTTTTTGAGAGGTATATGTTCCAGTAGCGGATAACGAACCACCTCTAACAACCGGCTTTTCCGGTCCAAAACCAGCCAAATGTGGTGATCTTCAATCCCAGTCTCCCAACCGGAAAGCACACGATCAATCTTTCGGTTTTTAATCAGAATATAATAGAGCTTTTCTTTAAATAAGAGACGCTGTATCTTTTCCGCCTTAGGAAACAGTGAGCGAATTATCTGATAATCTTTTTGCGCCGGTGTTTTCGAACCTACACAGGCGCATTTGATATTTTTCCAGTCAAATTCAGCCACGGTGATTGGAGTCAGACTGCTCAGTAAAAGGAAAATAAATGTATATCGGATAAGAAAACGCATTGTTGCCGCCCAACAAAGAGTGAGTAGGGAATAGTCGCGACCGAAGGAAATCCCATTC
>JAGLMY010000070.1 GCA_023139775.1 bacterium | reverse complement strand
GGGGGCTGCATTCACGGGTGACAAATAAAAAAACACATGACTGACCTGTTACTAATTCAACCTATTCTTTCCGTGCCGCCGCCCGCTTGTTTTGAGAATTAAACGACCAGCAATGCCCGAACCTCCGCCTCTGCCAAGGGCGGTATTGAGCACTCCTCAATCGTTTGCTCATTGCCAGTCTTTTGATTGAGTATCAGCTTTTCCCGGCTCCGGCAATAGTAGGCGACAATACCCAAGGCCCGTTCCACCTCCGGTGTTGCATACTCCCCACGCAACAAGGCAGTCGGACCTTTGCTCCCGGCTCCCGGTTCAATGAGAATATCGTCCGGCAGCACGAGTTTTTCAAGCTGAATACACTCTGATTCATTGCGCGCTACTACTACTTTACATTTTTTCGCCAGATCAAAAAAGCGACCGAACTGAATCCAATGACAATTAGGCACATCGAGCATATCAGAATCCATTAGTACCTTTAACTTGCGGGAGTATCCCGGATCAGTGAGCAAGCAACCCCCTCCTGGAGACCCAAAATCCGTGATTCCCCATTCCTGGGCCAGAGCGATTTGTTGTTTTCGTCCCCGACCCTTGATGTCCAAAAGATACTCCGGTGCAATCCAGCCTTTTTCCTGGGGAATGGTAGGTGCCAGTAATCGCGCGGACAATGGTCTGACCAACAGCCCTGCAATCTCCGAATTTTCGGCAATCAGATTCAAAGACTGTTTGTTTTGACTCATAGGACGCTGACCCAGCACTTCGCCGGTGACCACAAAATCCGCCTGAAAATCATACATCAGATCCTTGGTCTTTTGCAGCATCAGCAAGTGACAATCAATGCAGGGATTGATATTCTTACCATGACCAAATTTCGGATTTTTGATCAGGGTGATCAATTCTTCCAGCAGCGGAATCTTTTGCAATTCCAGCTGAAAAGTTTTGGCAATAATCGTCCCCTTGTCCAACTGACCGGTCTTGCTCAAAGGATTGGTAAAGGGGGTTACAAAGGTGATCGGAACCACTTCCACGCCCGCGCGCCGCATTAAAGCTATGGCCAGCGTACTGTCCAAACCACCGGAATACAATGCTAATACGCGTTTCATTTACACACTCCTCTTAAAAAGACCCACCACTAAGGCTCTAAGACTCAAAGGTTCACAAAGAAACACAAAATTAGAATTTATTAATGTTTATGGTTTTACTCTTATCACTTAATTTTTCCTTAGTGCTCCTTAGTGTCCTTTGTGCCTCTGTGGTGTATCCTTTCACAATATTATTTTATTTTTTCATGTCATATTTGACACTACCCTACCCTAAATATTCACTTGTGAATTTGTATATTCTTGCTATCCACCTTACTTGGCCTGATCCAAAGCTTGGTCAATATCCTCCAGTATATCCTCAATATTTTCAATACCAATAGAGAGACGAATTAAATCCGGAGTAATCCCAGCCACTTCTTGTTGCGCGGCGCTCAACTGCGAGTGAGTGGTTGATTTTGGATGAATCGCCAAACTCTTGGCATCTCCCACATTGGCCAAATGCGAAAAGAGTTGTAAGGATTCAATGAACTTCTGTCCTTTGACATCTCCGCCCTTGATCCCAAAAATCAGCACACTGCCAAAACCATGGTTTAAAATCCGCTTGGCAACCGCATGGGACGGATCATTCTCCAAACCCGGATACCGAACCCAGCTGACCTGCGGATGTTTTTTCAAATGTCGGGCCACAGCCAGAGTGTTATCGCAGTGACGCTGCATACGCAAAGATAAAGTCTCGATTCCCTGCAAAAATATCCAGGCATTATCCGGCGAAATACAAGCACCCAGATTCCGCATGGGAACCAGCCGCATACGCAGAATAAAAGCCAGGGGTTGAAGCTCTCCCAAATCACGCGCAAAGCGAAGTCCGTGATAACTGGGTTCCGGTTCATTGTAAAGTTTGAATTTCTTATCCGACCAGTCGAATTTTCCGCTGTCCACCACAATACCGCCGATTCCTGTGCCATGCCCACCCAACCATTTGGTCAGGGAGTGAATGACAATATCCGCACCCAGTTCCAAAGGTTTTACCAAATAAGGTGTCGCAAAAGTGGAGTCCACCACCAAGGGCAGTTTGTTCTCATGTGCCACCTTTGCTACGGCAGCAATATCCGTTACTTCCAGAGCCGGATTGCCGATAGTTTCAATGAAAACCACTCTGGTTTTATTGGTTATGGCTGCTTGGAAATTTTCCGGTTTGGAAGGATCCACAAATTTCACCGCAATCCCAAACTGGGGCAAAATCGCGTCAAACATAGTATAGGTACCGCCATACAGATTACGGGCAGCCACCACCTCCTCACCGGCTGAGCAGATATTAATAATAGAATTAAAAATAGCCGCAGTTCCGGAAGCATGGGCCAAGGCCGCTGCTCCTCCCTCCAGGGCAGTAATGCGTTTTTCCAGCACATCCTGGGTGGGATTCATAAGCCGGGTATAAATATTACCCAGCTCCTTTAAGCCAAACAAATTCGCTGCATGTTCAGTATCCCGAAACACATAACTACTGGTACGATGCACCGGTACGGCAAACGCATTTGTACCGGGATCCGGTTTCTGCCCGGCATGTAAAGCCAACGTTTCAAAACGATAGTTTTTATTTGCCATGATCGTTCTCCTTTTCAGTATTTTCTCTCTTCTTTATTTGAAAATCCAGGTGGATAAATAACGTTCACCGGTATCACACGCAAAAGTAACAATCCTCTGTCCTTTATGTTCCGTCCGTCGTGCCACCTTCACGGCAGCCAAAACATTCGCCCCTGTAGAAATCCCTGCTAAGATACCTTCCTCCTTAGCTAACCGTTTGGCCATGTTTGCCGCCTCTTCATCAACAACCGTGATAACCTCATCGATATTATCACGATTCAAAACATCCGGAACAAAGCCGGCCCCAATCCCCTGTATTTTATGTGGACCGGGTTTTCCACCTGACAAGACCGGAGAACCGGCCGGTTCCACAGCAATGGCTTTTAGCTTTGAGTTTTTTGCTTTCAACGCTCCTGCTACTCCTGTCAATGTTCCGCCGGTTCCAACACCGGATACAATGACATCCACTTTACCCTCAGTGTCCCGCCATATTTCTTCTGCCGTGGTTTTACGATGCACTTCCGGATTGGCCGGATTTTTAAACTGTTGTGGTAAAAATGAGGTTTTCATACTCCCGGCCAATTGTTCGGCACGGGAAATAGCGCCACTCATGCCCTCTGCTCCCGGTGTGAGCACCAATTCAGCGCCCAAGGTTTGTAGAATCAAACGCCGCTCTATACTCATAGTATCCGGCATGGTTAAAATCAAGCGATATCCTTTTACCGCGCAAACCATGGCCAGACCGATTCCAGTGTTCCCGCTGGTTGGTTCAATCACCGTATCACCTGGTTTCAATTGTCCGGATTGCTCGGCAGCTTCAAGCATAGAAAGTGTAATGCGGTCTTTTACACTGGAACAGGGATTAAACGACTCCATTTTCAATACAATCTCAGCCTTACTGTCCTGAGTAATTTTATTGAGTCTTACTAAAGGTGTCTTGCCAATTAATTTTAAAATATCCGCCGCAATACTCATCCTGTTCTCCTTACTTAAATTTGATAATTGCCCGCCGGCATAATTTCCCGCTCTTTTTGTCTGCTAAGCATTTCAGATTTTGATGATTTGTCAATATTTTTTTTATTTTCTTTATTTTAAAATCCCGTGTTATTGTAGAGACGCCCAATTTGGGCGTCTCTACATAAATTCAAAAGGAAATAAACCATGGATTCGAATTACAAACTGGTTTACTCAGATGACCCAAACAAAGCGCAAGAACAAGCCAAAAAACAGCGTGCCCCAGGCTCCGGCAAGGCCCTGCTCCGTCTGGAGAAAAAAGGCCGCGGCGGAAAATCCGTAACAGTGATTGAACGACTAGCCTTGCCGGACAATGAGTTAAAAGTGTTCTGCCAAGAGATAAAACAAAAATGCGGGACCGGCGGTACCGTGAAAAAACAGCATATTGAATTGCAAGGTGACTTCCGCGACCGCGTCCGTCCCCTGCTTATTGCCAAAGGATACACGCTGGCAGGATAAATGCCGTCAGGCTATATGCATTTTAGCCTTCGGCAGGATTTTATCTGGTAACATGTCAGTGAAGCGTTTTTTGTTTGTCATCCCCGAATGCGGCCCCCACCCTGTCATCCCCGAATGCTTGTATCGGGGAT
>JAGLMY010000007.1 GCA_023139775.1 bacterium | reverse complement strand
CCGTCAGGCCGGATAATATTTATGTGAACAGCTATGATTGGGGACGTGATTGGGGACGTATGATTGGGGACGTATGATTGGGGACGTATGATTGGGGACGTATGATTGGGGACGTATGATTGGGGACGTATGATTGGGGACGTATGATTGGGGACGTGATTGGGGACGTAATGGGCTATCCCGGGTTTGACGGACACCTTAATTAAGCTGCCATCAGCTTTTTCTCTGCCTGTTCAGGCGTGAGATAATTTAGTGTTTGGTGCAGCCTTTGTCGATTATAAAATATTTCAATGTATTCAAAGATATCTTTTCTTGCATCTTCTCTCGTTGCAAAGGACTTGTCAAAAATAAGTTCGTTTTTTATCGTACTAAAAAAGCTCTATGCCACTGCATTTGATCAGCGTCAATTATATAAAATGCAACATGTTGAGTGCCAACCACCGGATTTTCCTGTCTCATCTGTAATCTCAGGGGTTATATTTAGCCTTTGAAGGGTGCCAGCCATAATTATTTTGACAAAAACGCACTAATTGATATTAGTTCCTATTTAGCTCTTTCCTAAATAACATTGCATTTCAATGGTTTTCTTCGGATGTCCTAGTTTTTTTCAAATTTCCTAAAAAAACTAAAAAATATGCAAGGAATTTTAAAAAATCAAGTCTAACTATACAAACTGGAAATTTACTGAAAAAAAAGGATGTGACTATACATGAATATCAAATTGTATTTATCGATTTTACTAATGTTTTTATTCTTCAATACCAATTTCTCGCAATCATTCGCGGAAACAGAAATAAAGGGCGTTGTAATCAATGATTCGGAAGAAAAACACACTGTAAATGCTGCTATTGGAGAAAAGAATTCTGCCAAGATGAATTCAGTCGACATTGAAAACAGCAAAGTAAAAGGTGCGATTGTAAATACTAAATCCAGTACAAAAGTCAAAATAAATGCTGCCATAGGTTCTGAGAATCAAGCTCATCAAAATAGCGTATCAATGAAAAACAGTAATATGACCGGTGGCGCTGTAAATACAATACAAGGCAAAGAAGTATCTAATATTGCAATTGGAGAGAAAGTGCACGCTGACCAAGCAAACATAAGTTTGAAGAACAGCAATGTTCAAGGCGTGGTGGCGAATACTGCTGCGGGAAATTTGATAAATAATGTTGGTATAGGCAAAAAAGTTAATGTTAATCAGGTTTCAACCAATATATCGGATAGCAGTATGCAAGGCGCGGTAGTGAATACTGCCGGAGGAAATGTAATAACCAATGTAGGCATAGGACAAGACATCAAGGCAAACCAGGCAGCCGTGAACATGAAGAATAGCAGTCTGCAAGGCGTGGTAGTAAACACCGCAGCCGGAGGAATTGTAACAAACGCAGGCATAGGGAAAAACGTCGAAGCAAACCAGGCAGCAGTGAACATGAAAAACAGCAGCCAGCAAGGCGTGGTAGTAAACACCGCAGCCGGAGGAATTGTAACAAACGCAGGCATAGGGAAAAACGTCGAAGTAAATCAAGCAGCCGTAAACATGAAGAATAGTAATGTTAGAGGGAATATTGTTAATACCTCAGCAGGAGGGATAGTAACGAATATAGGTCTTGGAAAGAATGTCAAAGCTAATCAAGCTGCAATAAACCTGGAGAATAGCGGCGTGAATAGCACTATTGTCAATACAGCAGTTGGCGGCATTTCTACCAATGCTGCGATAGGCAGAAATGCTAGTGCAAATACTGCGGCTGTAAATATTGTCAACAGTACGACTCAAGGGAAGATTATCAATAATAATTGCGGCGGTTTGCTGACAAATGTAGCGATCGGCTCCGGGACAACTGCAAATCTGGGCTCTGTATATTTGGAAAACAGCAATGTGAATGGAAAAATTGTAAACAATGTTAATGGGATTACAGCAACTAATATTGCAATAGGCTCAGGAAGTGAAGCCAATTCCGGATCAGTAGTGATGAAAAACAGAGGAAAAAACGGCAATATAGGCAATAGCTCAGGAGCGGGAATCGTAGTAAATGATGTGAAAATACCATTGAGTGAAATAACCGGACAAAATGCCAATATTGCAGTGGGAGGTGGTGAATCAAACAAAAATTCTGTTGTTTTAAAATAAATAATAAAAATTAAAGGAGAAAAAAATGAAAAGATTAATTGTATTATCAATCGCGTTTTTAATGATGGCAGGCAGCGCTATGGCAGCAAAGAATAACATTAGTGGTAAATTGAGTAATAAAGTGGATGTCAAGCAGGGCGGAAATATTGCGGTGGGAAAAGGCGCAAAAGCAAAAATGGGTACCATGAAATTGAACAATACGAAAGCAAGTGGAACCATATCCAACAAAGTAACCGTTAAACAAGGCGCGAATATTGCAATTGGTGACGACTCCAAAGCTGAAATGGGATCTGTTGCCATGAAAAATTCAAATATTAAAGGTACTGTTTCCAATTCTGTGAATGTGAATAAAGCAGCTAATATAGCAGTAGGAAAAAATTCAAAAGCCAGTATGGGAATAGTTAATCTAAACAACGCTGATGTCTCAGGCACAATCAGCAATAGTGTGGACATTAAAGAAGGCGCAAATATGGCTATTGGTGAAGATAGTGAAGCAGTTATGGGAGCAATAGAAACTGAGTAATAAGAAAACACGAGACCATGAGCCGGTGATGATTATACTATTGCCGGCTCATGGAACGCTTTATATGAGGATGTTAATAGAAAAGGAAGTGACACCAATGAAAATAAAAACCATGGGTATTGCCGCATTACTGGGTTTGTTTCTACCAAGCAGCCTGTTTGCTAGTGATTTAAGCGATGGGATATCAGAATATACTGAAGAACCGATTACAACAGAAGAAAAACTCGGTGATAAAGATACAAATATCAACTTCATCATCGTGGATGCCATAGCCAAAGCAAAAATGGCGGAAAAAGAAGCAATGGAAAAGAAAAAAAATAAAGCAATAGAAGAAAATGAAAATGGCAAAAAAAACAACGCAACAATTTCTAATATAAAGGATGGCAATCAAGACAACAATCAAAATAGTGTTGTTATTGAGTCCGGCAGTAAAGTTGATAAAATCTATAATATTGTAATTGAAAAATAGAAAAAGAATGAAAAGTTCTTATTTCGAGCGAGGATTATTATGAGCAAAAAACACACGGTAAAAATAAAAGTTCGAAATATTTTAGGATATTTCCTTCTGGGTTTAATGGGGACAATGCAGTTGTCCTGTTCCTCTTTGGATGTGCGGCAGGTCGATCTGGAATTAGAGGAGACTTTGCCGTATATGACAATCACATCATATACGCAGGCGTTGGATGATTTGGGTTTGATGTCCGAAATCTACGGTACTCCGACATTAAAGATTCAATGCAATCCTATAGGTGACAATACAGGATCTTCCGCAGCTACCGGAGGAGAAATCCCACGTGATATTACTGAGATGATGAAAAGCGCCCTAAATACGATTGGAGGCAATATAGTATATATCCCATATGATCCGTCTTTTATGCAAAATCAAATGATTACTGGTTATTCCACATTTTCAAATAAGATTATTCCCGACGTTGTTCTTACTGGCGGAATAACAGAATTCGACCGTGGACTGGAAACAAAGGGATCTAATACAGATATAAACGCAAGCGGGGAATTTACAGGTTTGCCAAAGGATATTCCTTCCAATTTTGCCGAATTGCGTTATGGCAGCGCCCGGAAAAGTGGACTAGCCAGAATTACCTTGGATTTTAATCTTTTGGATTTTCAAACGATGACCGGAATTGCAAAAATGAATACAGTTAATTCCATGCTGGTCAGAAAGGCTTTAACAGAACGAGAAGTTGGAATCAGTCTTTTTGGTCCTTCCTTTGGAGCGAGAGGAAGTATTAAAAAAGTACAAGGCCGACACGCCGCCGTTCGATTGCTGGTGGAACTCAGTATGATTCAATTAGTGGGTAAACACCTTATGCTGCCTTATTGGCGTTTGCTTGGACCGGATGCCAAACCTGATAAAATAATTATGAATCAAATAGATCAATACTATTATAGTCTGACAACAACCAGTATTATTGCTTGTTTGCAGGAATGGTTATACCTTTATGGGTTTGACACGGAAATAAATGGAACTATGGATGAAGCTACACTGGAAGGGCTGGAAAAAATATATCCTAATTTACAATATACTAATGGAGAAGTCGACCTGCAAACATTTCGTTATGTATACATGAATATTCCGGTTTCGATTTTAGCAAAAAAACGAAGGGACAAATTTAATTTATATTGAGATGTATTTTGATTAGTAATTATTTTTGTAAAGGAGGACACTATGAAACAAAAGATAATAAATAAAATGAGTCACATTATACTACTTTTTATTTTTCTGCTTGGCAATTATGCAGTATGCTATGCTGGATATGAAAGAGCTGTTCGAAAACATATTGCCATAGGTGATGAATTGTATAAGCAAAGACGCATTATCGAGGCAATTACAGAATGGGAAGTAGTATTAGCGATTGATCCGGATTCTGCGAAAGCTTCCGAAAGGATCAAACGAGCAGAAACCTATTTGGCCGGAATAAGTAAAATAAAAGAAAAGCGTAATAATCCTCAAGAGATAAAAGAAACAATCGAATATTCTTCCTATCCTGTAATGGTAAGAAAACCCAAAACAAAAGGGCCGATAGACAGCATTAAAGCTGAAATACTTGAAATTGAAAGAGTGGGGGGGCGGGTCACCCAAATAATCATGGCCGCCGGAGCTGCAAAAAAAATACGGACTGGGCTGGAGGGTATTATTGTTGAACCCAACGGTTCGCCGGTAGGAGTATTTCAGATAAAGCTTGTAGATCAGGATAAAAGTCTGGCTGAAGTAGAAGGATTAAGCAGGGATATAAGTGATTATGCAGTTGCAATTATAAACCGATCCAGATAATAATATAGCAGAAAATATTATTATCAAATTAATTAAGGGACACTATGAAAAGAATAGTAATTACAATAGTTCTTGTTTATCTTGCATTGTATTCCGGTTTTGTAGCAGCAGAAGGTAATAACTTTGGTTCAACCGTCACACTATCCAGAGGTATTGGAGCACGAGCAATTGGAATGGGCGGAGGATTCGTAGCTCTGGCCGATGACATAACCACAGTTTACTGGAATCCGGCTGGTTTGGGTCAGATGCAGTTGTATCTCTACTACCTGGGTTTGCAGTATGCTATGGTTGTTCCGGATATACACTCCTATTACGGGTCCTATGCTTTCAAGATTCCCAATGCCGGATCATTCGCTTTTTCCTGGATTAATTATAGTATTTTGGATATTGAGGGTCGTGATGAAATGGGAGAAATGACACAATCCTTTAACAGTATGGAAAACACTTTTATTATCAGTTATGGAAGAAATAGTTTTGATCTGGTTAAAGGGTTGTACCTTGGAGGGAATATTAAGATATTTCATCAATCCATTTTAGAACACAAAGCAATAGGCTTTGGGTTTGATGTGGGTGCAATCTGGCAGCCTGTTCTATATTGGGATCATACTTTAGGAATCAATATTCAAAATATTGCCCAACAGCTCTATTGGCAAACCGACAGCCAACATGTTGACAAGGGCTTGATTAATGTGAAGCTGGGAACAGCGTTGAAATTTCTTCCTTCCAAGGATGTGATTTTTTTCAATCACCTGATTACAACCTTGGATTTTGATTTTTCAGAATATTATAGGCTCGGTGGTCATGTTGGCGCAGAATATTGGTATACAAAATCATTGGGATTTCGCAGTGGGTTTAGCAGTGGGTTTAATAGCAGGGAATTATCAATGGGCGCGTCTTATCGCGTGGAAATATATGAAATTGATTATGCTTTTATTTATGATTTTAGTGAACTGGGATTTCACCAGCATCGTTTTTCGATTTTTATGAGATTTCGATAGTCCGAGGACTGCGTAGTTAATAGGCTTACTTTATAAGGAGGGACCTATAAACCGTATGTTTATTTATAAGAAGATAATATTATTGATAATGTCTGTGATTTTGTATTGCTTTTCGGTATTACCCGCCCAAGCTGAAACCTTTATTGTTACCAGTCGCGAGGATAGCGGATTAGGGACTTTACGTGAAGCTATAGCTGCGTCTAATACCACAACAGGTGTTCAAGTAATTACTTTTAATGTTCCTGGTTCGAATTCCATTACAGCCTATACTCCGCTTAATATTATAAGCCCAATCATTATAGATGGAGGAAAAACCCAGGTAATAGGAGGACCGACCAATACTTCTCCGGCTGTACAAACTCTCAAACTAGACTCTG
Organism: bacterium; assembly: GCA_023139775.1. Classification (GTDB taxonomy): domain Bacteria; phylum Oederibacteriota; class JAAXVQ01; order JAAXVQ01; family JAUVAV01; genus JAGLMY01. The sequence continues at coordinate 3,193 of JAGLMY010000007.1, read as the reverse complement.
GCAGTGATGGAAGTGTTATAAAAAACATCTCAGTTGTTACTTCGGGTTATGGCATATTTGTTAATTCAAGTAATAATACAATTTCAGGTTGTGCTATTGGTATAGATTGGTCGGATAATCCCCGGGGAAACACAAGCGGAATTTATATACGGTATGAGCGTTCAGATAATACTATTGGCGGCACTTTAACCAGTGAAAGAAATGTTATTTCAGCAAACCAGTGTGGTATCATAAGTAGTACAGGCAATAAAATTATTGGTAATTATATTGGTACAAATGCTAGTGGGACATTGCCAAACAGTTTTCAAAGATACGGTATATCACTTTCTTCGTCTAACCTAGTTAAAGTTGGCGGTAACTTCAATTTAGGGGAAGGCAATTTAATTTCGGGAAATTATATTGGTATATATCTATATGAGACACTTTCTTCAGAGTGCAGAGGAAATAGTATTTGTGGCAACATCATCGGATTAAATGCGTCTCAAACAGCTGCTATTCCTAATAGTTACGGCATTTATTTAACTTGTGCTGCTAATAACTTTATTGGGCTGCCACAAGTTGGTTATGGCAATGATATTGCTGGTAATTCCATTTGCGGAATTTACTTTACAGGCACAAACCCCACCCCATATCTCAATAAGCTACAAAACAATCTGATTGGAATCAATCCCAGCGGAGTCAAGATCGCTAATGATAAAGGTGTTTGGTTTAAAAATGCCGCGAGTAACTTGATCGGCGGAGGACAAAATACTAATTTGTACGAACGCAACGTTATTTCTGGAAATAATATAGGTATTGAAATGAACGGCTATGGCAATACCATCAGTGGCAATTATATTGGAACAGATCCAACTGGCATGGGTGTGGTGGGGAATACAATTGGCATTCAGGTGACAGGAGGGAAAGGGAATTTAATTGGGGGGTCCAATGCTATACTCTCCAATCTCCAGGGGAATGTTATCTCCGGTCAAACCAGTGGTGCTGGGATATTATTGTCCGGCGGTATAGGAAATAGTATTAATGGCAACACCATAGGTCTCAATGTTGCTGGAGATGTTGCTATTCCCAATGCTGTTGGTATTTCCATAGTGCAAGGGAATACCGGGACTTGTATTGGAAGCTCACAAACATCTCTGCGCAACATTATTTCTGCTAATACAGATTGCGGAATTAATATGGAAAGTACAACCGGGCATTTGGTACAGGGAAATTATATTGGAGTCAACGCGGCCGGGACAGGCGCATTGAAAAATAGCAATGCCGGGATTCGTATGCTGGATACCAGTTCATGTCTACTCGGTGGCACAAGTCCTGGCCAGGGTAATATCATTGTTGGGGATACTTATGGTATTATTCTTAATGGCGCTGATTCTCAAGGGAATACCATAGCAGGAAATACACTGGGATTACTGCCTGGTGATTTCCCTGCTTCAGACACTTTTACCTGTGCAATAAGTATTTCTTCCAGTGCGCAGGATAATTGGATAGGCGTGCAAAACGGGCCGGGTAACATTGTTTCAAATAGTACAGATGGAATAAGACTAGCAGGATTGGATACGGATAGAAATGCTTTTTTCAATAATACCATAACAGCCATTTCAAATGAGGGAATCTGGCTGGCTAATGATGGTGCCAATGAAAATAAAGCAGCACCGTTGATCACATTCTCGGACATTTATGCGATCAACGGTACTGCGCAGCCTGGTAATTATATAGAGCTTTTCCTAGCCGACGAGGGAGCTGGCAATCATGGCGGTGCGATATATGCGCTTGGATCTGCTATGGCTGATGGAATTGGTGTGTGGAGTTTTGTACCTTCCGGACTATATCCTGGTCAATATGTCAGTGCTATTGCTACAGATAATAATAACAATTCTTCCTCATTTTGTTTGAACGCCAGGATAAACGGCAATACGCCTACAATTACTCCTACTTCAACGCTTACACCAGTGTGTTCTCCAACCACCACTCCGACCTTAACACCCACACCTACCATTACCCCCAGAATGCATATAGATGGATTTGAAGGCAGAATTATTGAGAAAAGATATTTTTATTGTTATCCCAATCCTGCCAAAAGTACTCTCGTGCGCTTTAAATTCTTTTTACAGCAGGGCGCGAAAGTGAAGATTACTATTTATGCGTCAAACGGGTCATTTGTCTGGTCACAAGAAGACCATTATCATGAAGACTGGAATGAATGGGTATGGAACGCTTCAGGCATGGCCAATGGAGTCTATTTTTATAAAGTGGATGCTTCTGTGGGTGGGGTTCATGAAACTCTGACTAAAAAACTGGCTCTAGTACGTTAATGGAAAAGTTTGTAGTGCCAGGCAGAAACAGCCAAGACTACCATTAAAATCTATAATGTAAACGGCAATCTGATCAAGACCCTGGTGTATGGCAAGGAATATGTTGGCTGACAGCTTCAAAGCTTTTGTCAAAGTGGCGGTTATCAAATAGTCCTCTCCCATAAGGAACCAAAGACAGTTTGTTGAAGTCTAAATTATCACAGAAAACAATTCCAGTGGATTAAACCAAACTCAGATTAAACCAAACCCTGACTTGAGCATTTGATGAAAATCGGATATACTTATACCAGTAACCTGAAGGGGTTAAAACCATGACTATTAAACATTTTTGTGCCATTGTTGTTTTAGCTGGAGTATTGGGCCTGTTTTCCGGCTCTGCTTCAGCCCTGGAATTAATTGTAAATGGCGACTTTTTAACACCCACGCCAGGCCCTTCCGGTGGTATTCCGGGCTGGATTACTAATGGAAATCCGGCTTCTTTCAATCCCTTTATCCATACAGCCATCCAGCATGATGCCACCTCTGGACCTATTGTGGTAGCGCCCGGCAATAGCTTAGGTGGATACACCTCCTCTTGGATTCAGCAAACCGTGCATATTCCACGTGATGCTCTTGGCAGTACGCTAACTTTTTATTATGAGTGGTATGCTAAGTCTGTGTTTGGAAGTTATTTATATATGGATGCTCATTTTCAGGGAGTCGAGCTGGTCCGGGAGCAAGGCGACGGCTCTTTTGTTCAGTTTGATCCCACTCCGGGCTGGACGTTAGTAGAGAAGTATGTCGAATTGAGCAGCTACAGTGATCAGAATGTCTTGCTCCGTTTTCGCGCGTACGACGATCCCACCGACGATCCTAGTTACATTCATGTGGACGATATTTCT
>JAGLMY010000069.1 GCA_023139775.1 bacterium | reverse complement strand
CCAGATTCCCGATTAAACCTTCGGGAATGACAACCTTTGTTTAACCGCAGTTCACTGACATGTTACTTTATCTGAGTCAATTCGCTATCAGAATCCGGCTGAGTATGAAAAGATGTACAGAATATTTTAACTGGCGTAATTTTACATCCCCTAATCCCTATAATCCTGGCTTTTCAATTCGCACAACCAATGAGCTTGATATGGAAAGAGCCAATGACTTTGCTGCAATACCCAAAACATTCCTTCATATACTGGAAAACTTTGTTTTGTCCACGGAAGCGGAACCCGAATAATGGCTTCCCGGGGATAGGCAATTTTTATAGTACATTTCACATTAATATTCCATTTGTCCGGCTGCCGGGTATTTCTTTTGGCATGGGCGGTAATTTGGGTGGGATTTAAAGCCAAAGCAAAGCGGTAAGGATCTTGGTGGTAATGAAAAACGATGCGTTTGGGTTCCATATGGAATTCATGGATTGATGCATCCAGGATATTCAGTTCCCTAATAAATTGACGTACTGGTTTTTGAATTTTAGCTGACTTTAACGCAAAGCATGATTTCCAAGAACGTTCGTCTTTTCCCGGCAGATAAAGCAGTAAATGCTCTTTGGCTACTTCCGGGTAACCAGCCAAAAATCCGCCGACCCCCATAATTATTCCGAAAACGTAAATGTTGGTTTTTTCATAGCAACTAAAATTACCGGGTGGCTGGGATAATGCTTTTTTACCTAAGCGTGTAAAATGCCCGCCAGCTGCCTGCAACATGAGATTATTGAATAAAATATAAATAACCAGGGAAGCGATACCTATTTTTCGTAAAACCAACTCGCGGTTTTGAAGTCGCGGAACAAAACAGCTTATCCGCCAAAAAATAAAGGCGATTAAAATTATGGAAAAAGTAATAATCAGAGCAAGCACGCCTAATAAAAAGCTTAGGCTAAGCAATATTATTGTCAGCATGAATCCAAACCAGATTAATCCTTGGCTAAAATTGTGTAAAATCAAAAATAGTTTGCGCTTCATGGTTTTCCCAAAAAAAACTGTTTACGTGCTTGAAGTGGACAAAAACAATTCCCCGGTCCTTTTACGCCGCGCCGGCAAATATCTTGATAGCCCTGCGCATAAACTCCTGGGCGTTTTTAGGCTGATAGTTGTGCTGCCGGACCATCTCACGCAAAGCGCCCAGTGAACCCCGAAATCCCAGCAGAGCAAACGGAATGCTTATATCTTGCTGTTTAATCCCCTTATCTTCAAGCATAGCGATAAGCGGAGCCAATTCACTATTGACTGGAGCAGCATAATTCTTTTCCACCACCATAATAGGATCCAACAATTCCGAGAGATAGGTTAAGGCCATAAGATTCAGCATATTTTCCTCAAGCAGATCCAAATTATCCTTAGTATAATTTTCCCGGAAAAGTTTGTAATAATTGGTTACCAAGGCACTCAAATTCCGTGCAAACTTCGCCTGCGCCCGTACCGCGCTTTTTTCATCCTTGGCCGCGAACACTGCCATAAGCATGCGCTGCAGATAAGTATTATCCGGATTTTCCAGTACCTGAATGAGCAGCGCCTTTGCCCCTACAGGCATTAACCGATTAAGTTTAGCCATTATCTGATTAAAATAAGCTGAGGCGTTTTCTCTGGCAATGCTTTGATGAACTCGTGCACCGCCAAAAATCAACCGGAATTTCTGCCAAGTATTAAATCCGGCAGTACGATCAGCAGGCTTAGCCAAATCACGTCCTCCGAAGCGATGAATAGGAATATTACCGGCATTAACTTCCGCAATCACAGCTTTCCGGGATTGACCTTCTTCGGCTGTTACAGTGCCAACCACTGATAAATAATAAGTGGTCTCTCCATCTTCATCTTTAAAAGTAAATGGGGTAAATTCCCGAGTTGAAGCAATGGCATAAACCGGTTTGCCAAAATCATTTTTACCCAAATACCTGGACTGGGTGGATTCTGTTCGCGTGTCTTGAGGTTTTAAGATTTGCAATAAAGATGCAACTTCTTCCGGTTTATCCATGACGATCTTTTCACCACATTTAATATCTTTTGCCGCCATTTTCTTTAAGACAGCCAACAGACCCGGGTTTATATTAATTTCTTCTTGTTTAACTTTTTCCAACAAAGCCCTGGCCATAACAGGCAAAGCTGCTATGGATATGGTTTTAACCTCATCATTATTGTACGCCAAGTCAAAACCCGGCAGAGTCAAAGCTGCTGACAAGGCCTGCTCTGCCATGGCTTTTATTTTTCCACTAACCTCACCACCTGTCTCCTGAGCCAGTAATTTCGCCAAAGAACCAGCCTGCGATTTAGCAGCGCTGTTTAAGACACTATTGTCAGGATCAAAAAACAAATGCAGATATTTTATAAACGCTTTTAATCTATTGGACGTCTTTTTTACTTGCTGTTTTGTTTCAGGATTAAATTGGCTTTCCAATGCCGCTACATCCGCTAAAGGTATAATAGGTGAACATAATTTCAGAAAATTATTCCATGCCACAGTTAAATCCTTGCCTGCTTTTGGTATAACACTGATTTCAAGGGGTTTGACATCTTCTGTCATCATTTCCACCATACTTTCTACCAGCGCGTCCTTGCGGTTTATGCCTAATGAAATCATAAGCAAGCGTAAGTTGCGCAGTTGAGATGCGCTCCCAAGCGCCAGCCGCAGCCAGAGTCGCATAATTGCACGACCCAGGGAGGGCATTATACCTGCGTTATCATTCAAAACCATTTTCCAGGCCCAAGCAGGCATACTTAGCACAACTTCCTCTTTCTTCTCAAAAAACTCGGCATTAATAGGGGCATCTGTTTCTTCTTCTTTTGGTCTGAACGTCACACTTAAAAATAAGGATTTCGCAAAAATTACATTTTTTCTCAAATTAAAATTAGGGCCAAATAAAATATTTCGACGCTTTGATTCCTCTGTCGCAATTCCTGCCGCAGGTCGATCTGCTTGATAGCGGCTAAACTCCTGGCCGATTAGACTTTTATAAGGGGATTCATTGGGTTCGTGTAAATACTGCTCCTCCAATTCAGCCAGGTTAGCGGCATCTTTATCATCTTTCCGCTTTCTTAATGGTTTGTTCTCTTCCCCATGCCATTCCCGGCTAATTATTACTGCGATGATGTAGGCCATAGCCGGCCATATGGGCGCAACTAATCCGGAACTTGCTGCGATCATACCAATAACCATAACAATAACAGGAAATGATAATGAAGTGATAATTGCTTTTTTGGTGGCTGCTCTGATTTCCTCAGGTGTTTGCTTACCCTCATCAATGCCAACAATACCAAGGAATTTATGGCCCAAATACATCAGACCGTATAAGAAACCGATTGGAACAAATAGGTAAACACTCATATTCAGGTCCGGAAACCACTGTGCAAGCACACTGGTGAACATTACATACATAACATTCAAAACCCACGTTTCGACCCTTCCGGTCCCTACTGCATCTAAGCCTAATTTGTCTGCCATCCATTTGATGGCACCGGGGGGATTTTCATCTGCAACATCTGCTATGGATTCTTCTTTGTTTTCTACCAGTTCAGCCTTAATAGATCGAACAATCGGTTCATCGGAGATGATCCAGTTCCTAAATAGATTGCCGTATTTGCTCAGAAGCGTCAGGAATTCATTTCCAAATAATACGTTCTTTCCAAGTATTTGCGAAGCATCCGGCGTCTCTTCCTTTACGCCTGGTAAATCCGGTACAGTTAACTGCCCCAATAAGTTGCCAAATAGCTTTATGAACACACCTAATATATATGCAGGTAATACGAAGGCGACTTTTTCCGCTGTGGTCAGTAGATGAAATGTTGTGAAAAATTCATCTTTGTAAATATAATTAATAAAAGCTATTCCTGCGACCAGTAAACGCGGAGCAATTTCCCATAAATATTTAGCTGTTTTGACTAAATCAGCTGCCATACGCTTTGCGTCTATATCCAAAGCTTTATACAAATCTTCCCTTTTCATTATAATATTCATTAAATAATAAGGTTCACCTAAAATTACCAGTATCCTGACCGATGGCAGAGCCATAGCTCCTAAAGTATCTTTTATATATTTTTTAAGTAGTTCTAAATCCAACACCATTTTTTTTTGAGAATTAATAAGTAAATTGAAAATATAATTTCTGAAGTTTACAATTCTATCAGTCAAACTCCTGTTCACCACCCCATGCACCCCGGCAAAAACTCCCACACCCAAAGCTATCAGCAATGGCATAGCCAACTGTAAATGCAAGCCGGATACTAACGCGCTATAAAGCAGCGCGCTGGCTGCTGCGATAAACAAAGCTATTGCTACATTTATTGGCCGCGTAGCATATTTCTGCGTCCATTTTTTTATAGGATTATCATCTTCCAGGAAGGGATTGAATATCCGCAGCCAGACATCCAGCATATGCAGCAATACAAAGGCCGCTAAAATCGCGTTCAGGAAAGGATTGTCTAATAAAGGCGCAGCCAGACCAGCCGGCAGCAGGTTGATTAAACCATTGACCGCAGCCATCACATCCGCCCCGCTCAGGAAATAACCGGCCGCCACGGCTGCCATGGCTGCCATGGCTGCCGCTGCCTCCGCTACAATCACTACCCACCCTTTATATTCAATTCCAAACCACTCCACCAGGCTCTGCAACCAACCTATCCTGCCGCCGGGGGGAGTTTGAGAATCTTTCGTGTCTGTCTCCATTGTCTGTAAAGCACTGGATCCCGTGCCTGGTACCTTTTGCACCGCCGGCGGAATTAAGCTTTTCGCAATTTCCGAAGATAAAAGTTTGGTGATATGAAAAATAACGACATCCGGAGCAGTAGGTTTTATTGCAGGGAGAAATTCAATCCAATTGCTTCTAGTACAAAAATCATGTAATTGATCGATGCTTATTTCTTCCAGGTTACTGGGCAGGTTTTGTATGATGCGTTCAAGTGCTTTCGTGCTGACCGCTTGATCACCCGAGGATAGAGCTTTGGCTAAATTGGTCGGCAAGTCACCCCGGATTTCAACCTCCCCTTCGTGTAAAGAGGCGATCAAGGCCAGAAATTTTAAAAATTTGGCAAAACGCTTATGCGTTTTATCTTTTTGAGCCAAGGCGCTTAACACAAAAGCGATTCCGCCGGTGAAGTCGGTTTTTCTTCGCAGAATTTCTTTCAATTCCTCACTTCGCTCACCAAAAGCTGTCTGTACGTCTATAACAATTTCACGCGTCTGGGCTTCGGTTAAATTGGGGCCATTATAGCGTTTGGCGAATTTTCCGATTCTGAAGGCAAATAAATCTGCATCCGCTTTTTTAGATTCCTGCTCAAAATTCATGATAATCGGCAACACTTTGGATAAAGCCGACGGATTCCAACCTGCCGTATCCAAGACCGTGTGGATCTTCAACCAGGGAAGCAATTCATGATTGATTCGCCTGGTAAAGGTCGAATACCGAATCTCGCCCCGGCCCAAAAATTCAATCATGGCCATATGCTCCCGGATTAGCACTGACGCCAAGCTGATGATGGCTGGCTCGACCCCGTACTCCTCCATAATTCGCTCAGCGATTCGGGCTCCTTTGAGAGCATGATTGCCTTCATCGCCTTCAGAATAACCAATATCATGCAGGCGTAAAGCCCAACGCAATGCTATCCACTCATGAGAAAACCGTTGCGGTTTGAGTCTGCTAAGCGCTTCCAAATGCTCTCGGAATTGGGCTTTCTCTTCACCTTCGGGCAAAACGCGCAGGAAATATTCAAAATCACTAGGCTCATTAAACAAAGCCTCCTCAGCCTTAACCGCGTCTAAAATATGCTGGGCGCGGGACGGATCAATGGCCTTGATCTTTTTAAACTCCGGCAGGTTGGTGATGTCCAACAGAGTCAGAGGCGACACTTGCTCCAAAACTCCGGTGTCTGGCGCCTTTTGCCCCGGTGTACTCAATTTATCTATGCCTGGCACCGATTTCGCTGAAAATACATTCCCCTGTGAGGTATCTACTTTTTCAAACATCCCAATAATATGTGCCCCTTGTCTCAATCTTCCATTTACTCTTAACCCTAGATTATATTCTTCTATCAAACGAAAACCATATGATTCCACTAATCGTTTCCAGCCTTCTTCCCATGGATAGTACTGTCCTGTCCACGGCATATGGGGGTTTTTGGGATTAATTAACCAATCATTTGCAATAATAAACTCCCAGCGTTGGTCCTCGGTTAAGTTGTAGAACCTTTGGGTAAATTCACTATCCATTTGAATCCCAACTCTGGCATTGCGTGCCGCCAATTCTTCAACCTCAACATTTTTATCAAAACTTTCTTCCCATAAAATTAATAGGCCGCCATTTTTCAGTATCGCATGCTGAATAACCAACGCTCTTTTTATTGCATCCAAATCCGGAAAATGATGCCATGAAAACTGATTATTGGTTATATCAATTGATTCGTCTTCAATAGGAAAAGATGTAGCATCACTTTTAACTTCATAGTATTTACATCTGTCAGGATAATCAAACTTGTCATGACGCGGAATTATATCTACTCCGATAAATTTTGATTCTGGAAACTTTTTCGCCAGATAGTTAATTCTGTCCAAGTCGTTCGCGCCAACATCGAGCAATATTTCTCCAGGTTTCAATGTAATCATATCTAAAATATTTTTTTCAGTTACTTCGTATCTTCTTAGCAGTTTTGCTTGCGTTAATATCGCCAGGCCAAATTGTCTTAACTCATCTTCGGTTTTACTATTCTTATTCTCCCATATTTTTTTAACATATTTTTCGCCCATGTCTGGATCCACCCCTGCATGTTCGAAGTTCGCCCTATAAAAATCAACTAAAAGATCTGTCACTGCTTGACTTTTCCAAATTCTAAAAGGATGATAACTTCCATTATAAAATCCATCAATTAATTGATTTAAATCAAGTGGCTTTAAAGAATCTACGGTCAACACCGCCCACCTAATCAGCACATTATGTGCCATATGCGCGCCCATAAACACCAGGGCGGCTGCCACCAGCCCCTGGAATATCATTGGCGCGTATATGCCGGCTAATCCATATAAAGCAGCTATAGGCATAATCCGCTGCGCTAATTTCCAATAATCAAGCTTACCTTCAGACGTGCGGGCGTCAGGAGAAAATAACAACAGCATGGGATTAATGAGCCAATCCAATCTCAATCCAATTTTCTGATATATCTTTACTATCCGGTCCGATATTTTAGAAATTCCCGGCATTTTCTCTGAAAAATTCGTTTTGATCACAAGATAATTGATCCCGAAATACACGGTAACTAATAATACTGTTAGATAAACGCCCAGTGTTGCTAATCCCGGCAACGCCAAATAAAATAATGTGCTGTGCATAGCCGTTAAGGTGAGAATCCGCGGTATCACCACATGCCATTTAATTTTACCTTCTGCCGTGCGGTTGTCGTCATGAGCAAGAAAGAATCCAACCGGATTGATGATCCATTTCAGCCGGAATTCAAACCAAGGCGCGATGAATATCTCCACCACCCGTTTCGGGGTGTTGGGAAATCGGGCGTAGGTTTCACGGAGGGCAAGGGTGGCGCCTGCTGTTATAGGTATATCTTCTTGCAGTGATTTAAATCTCTGTAACAACTCTGAAAATTGCTCATTCAATCCGGTCCAAACAGAAGTCTGTCTTTTATTGATCATCTCCACTACATCAGCCAGCTTCTTAGCATCAATAGAAGATAATAAAATGAAATCCTCTTGGCCAATAGTCATGTTAAGTATTGTATTTGTACTTAACGCCTTGCGAAACCGGCTTGTGAAGCGACTGTTATCCACTCGGATTAAGAGGCGGCTGACATATTCACCTGCTTTGGTTTGCATTTTAACCCGCCAAATATCCCCTTTTACGAGTTGCGGTACTTTTGGTAATGATTCTGGTTTGGCTTTGTTCGCAGTAACAAGTTTATTAGAATCGTCGTATACTTGAATACCTGCCAATACTTCCTGCGGCAGGCGGTTTGCGTTTTTCATTATTTTAGCTTTTAGCTTACCCGGCAGGCTAAACATAACACATTTGGCATGCTGTGAAAAACCAGTCAGCACTGCCATAATGTTCTGGTTCTTGGCTAAAAGCTTTTCCAGCGGCGTTTCCCTGCCTTGCAATAATTCAAAATATGGATTAACCACACCCTGTTGGCTCACGCGCGGTTTGATGGAAATATGAGTCACATTCCTGTTTTTCAATTCTGCCAATACCTTGTCTGTATGAAAACCGCCATTTACCATGACCGCCAGGTTTTCATCCAATTGATCCATTTTCCGCAAGAGGTTATCCACAAAATGAAGGCTGCGCTCATCAGCTAAGCGGTAAAAATCTTCCACTTGCTTTAAATATTCATCCAGCGCATAAATATCACTATCAATATAATCCATTTCATTGGGCGATTCGCCTGTGCCCGTATTTTGGGTACGAATCGCCCTTACAAAATTTATAAATACCTTGGTTGCATATTTTTGCCGATTGGTACGGAAATCCTGCAATTCTTCAGGTGTGACTGAGATATTGAGTAATCTTTCAATAGTATCCAACCGCGCATATAATTCATCAAATTCCTGCTGTATCCTGGTTGTATACAGGCTTTGCCGAACATCTTTATCGATCTTATCCAGTTCCCGGAAAAACTGATCCTGATCTATGCCAACTGAAAAAAAAGATTGTTTAATACTAAGAAAGCGCGACACTTGAGGATAATTGCTTGCCTTCAGGTCCAAACGGCGGACCGCGCGCAGCAAATACGCGCTATACTTAAGCAGATCAATATCTCCCTGGCGCCAGGCCAGGCGCATTTTGTCGAATTTTAAGAGCATAGGATTATAAATTTCAGCTTTCAATTCATCCAGTCTATCGCGCAAATCATAACAATAACCCTGGCTCTCAGCGTTTAAAAAACCGCGCACAGCTTTCTGACTGGCTGTATAAAGCTCCGGTGTTTCTATGCCTTCCAGATGGACGGCGTTGCCGCTGAGAATGGTATAATGCTCCGCGCCGGTTATTTCACCCTGTTTGACAAAATAATCACTCACCTCCTCCCGCACCTGGCGGATCGGGAAAGCGCTGATCACAGAGGTATCCACCGCGCCAAAAGCGCCTTCTTGAGCTATTAGTTTTAAATTATGCTTTTTGACAAGGTGTTCAATTATTCCGGCAATGTTCTTCTGCACTTCATAATTACAATGCAGATCCTGAATAGAGACCACGGTTTTCCGGCTGCCCTGGAAGCCGTTATGAATAGCGCCTATTTTCTCCGGGATGGTCAATGTCTTGCCCAAGTGCTTGATTTGCAGAAAATGAGGCTGAGATATAGCGTAACTGCCCGCATCAAAGGCCCAGGTCAGGTAGGGTAAGACAAAGCTTATTGCCACTAAAATAACACAGGTTTTCAACCAGATATGGAATTTTGAAGAGTGGAAAGAAGAAATTGGGTTAATCTTCGACATCTTAATTCTCTCTTAAAAAATTATTTTGCAATTACTGAGTTATACAAAAATTACGGTAATATGTTACCCGTTTGCCAATCAAATCTACTCGCTGAAAAAACCGTGAGGTATGGTTCTTTTTTCAAAAAAGCGAGGCTTCAGGAAATACTACGTACTAAATAATAAGCTCTAACCGGCTTTGCACTATGATTATACCTGGCAATTCTTGATTACTGTTTAGTGCCTTTAGCGTTTTGAAAAAAGAGCCATACCTCATGGCTCATACCGGATAGCTAATATGTTACAAATTACGTTATTTTAAATATATCATATGAAAGACAAAAAGCAAGGAATGGGCAATATTAAAAGCATAAAATAATCATTTCTGTAGGCGTGTTGCGATTTGAAACATTTTTGTAGTTAAAAAACTACTTTGGAAGCCTCAGCTTAAGAAAACTCATCTCTACATCGTTTTTTGGAAATCACCGCACTGGGATCCAATGCTCAATGTAGGGTTTTCCCTCGATTTCTACTTTCACCTCAAACCGCTGGCCTTCTGCCGGACGTAATCCGGCTTTAGCCAACTCTTTTCCTCCTGCCCGATAGGCCTTATTCCCGGTAAAATTACCTTTCCCGCGCACACGTACTACCAGCCGATTACCGGGCGTTATTTTCTCTAAACGTATTCCTGTTGGTAATCCTTTCACCTTAAGCGCCATAGGCAAGATATACCCTACTTGAGCATGGACCTCAATCGGACGCATAAATAACGGGCTTTTCTGAAACACGGTAAAAGAAATGCCATTGCGAATACCAAGCTCTTCCAAAGCTGCCTTAACTTGATCCCTGGCCTTTTCCAATCCCAAAAGGTTTCCGCAGTAATCCCGTATAGCAACTGTCACTGGTTGGAGTTGCGCGGGAGCTATCACCTCAATCCCGGTAAAAGGACCTGATACCAAGAGATATATTGCCCCGCTTAAGAAAAACAATGACAATAAAGCCACGGCAATGAGCACAACTTGCGGTGGTCCGTCACCAGCTCGCTCAAACAGTTCATCATCTCTATGTTTTTCTTTTTCTTTCCAGATTTTATTCACAGTCCATACCCTCTTATCCACAGTTTTTTTTACACTTTTTTCACATTTTATTTAAGAAATCCAAACATTGTTCCGAATCTATTCAGGTATGTTTCAATATTCACTATCCTATCGGAGGGAACGACACATGATTCAAACAGCAACATCACAACTTTCTCCAGAATTAATTCACCAATGGTGGCACACTTGCAGTTCTGCTGCCTGCACATTACCACAGGAACATACCCACGAATGGATTACTTTAATCAGCGAGGTTGTCCGTAATTACCGCCTCTTTGTACAGAGTACTAATTCCATTGACCAACGATACTATCGTAATCTGTGCAGAGAATCCATAGCCAAAACACGTTGGGAATTGACACTCATCTCTATGTACGGTTTTATTCCTCAGGAAGAGATCAAAGCTCTTGAAGAATTGCAAACCTCAATAGAACAATCCTTATAAAAATTTAACAGGTCAGTGAAAAAAAACGTAACAGGTCACTCAAGTGCTGTTAAACAAAGGTTGTCATTCCCGAGGGTTTAATCGGGAATCCGGTTTTTAAACCATATCCCCGATACAA
>JAGLMY010000068.1 GCA_023139775.1 bacterium | reverse complement strand
CGGGGATGACAAACTAAAAAACACTTCACTGACATATTACATAAAAATTCAATTCCTCACCACCTGCCCGAAAGACGGGCACCAGGATGCACAGAGTACGTGGTGAATATTACGGCTTTATTTCCAACTGCTCTCCTGAGGAGTACGCCCCGAATTCCGGCGCGTACATGCTCTGGATTACAGCCGGATTGACTCGGAATTCTCCTTCATTGGCTGCCCGGATACGATACCGGAAGGTATACCTTCCCTGAGGTAGCCTGTCAAAGAAAAAATTCGTACTCGAATCCCTGATTTCCTCGTAATACCCCAACAGCTGCTCCCAGCAATATCCGCTCAAGTGCTCTTCCGGTTCAAAACCAGCGCCTCTGGGATCCCGCAAATGAATGAACTCCATAGGAGTTTTGGCTGTGATATTCAATTCCACCTCAAGTTCATCGCCAATCCGGACCATAGTACCGTTATGAATAGGTACCAACTTTTGCTTCCGCCCTTGTGTGCGAACCAGATAATATTTTCTATGCACAGCCAAGACATCACCTGTTCCTGTTTCAGGAAGCTTTTCCGTGGAATACTGCCACAAGGCTGAAATAAAGCTGTAGCCTTTTCCTGTCTTTTCCAAATAAATCTCGCCGGCTGGGGGAGAAATCTTATCTTTGGGCACAATAACCCGCTGCTTGCCGGCAAATTCTCCCGGTTGCCAGGAAACAGTTTTGGATATTGGCGGCACACTGACTTGGACCTGACCAGGCACCTCCTGACTACCAACACGGCTCATATAGGCAACCAAGGAGGCAATGCTCTCAGCAGTTGCCCGCGTGGATTTCCACTGATTTCCCTGCTTGTTGCGCAAGAGCCACAAGGCCATACCGTCTATACGCTTGTCATCCGGTTTGATTTCCAACATGGCGCGTAGAATGAAGGCCTGAGTCTCAATAGTATCATTGTACCACAGCCAGGCTTTTTGCTCTGGAGCCCAATAGGTTCCTTCATTTTCTGTGGTCCGCGCAATATCCAAGAGGCTGTTCAATATTTTTTGAGCAGCTTCTGTTTTCTTGGATCGTTGTAAGGTAATAGCCAGCATGGCTCTGCCATAGGGAGAAAGTTTTGGCCACGCCTGCCAGGCTGCTTTGAACATGGCATCACGTTTGAAAATTTTTAGATGACTCTGATACTTCGGCCGGTTGTACTCACTGAGCACATAATTCAAAAAAACGTTCAAATACACATTGGCTTCCAGAGAGCCGTTCTTTGGGCACCTTAAATATTCTTCATAATGTTCACTCAGATACGCCATGGCTTTAGTAGGCATATTTCTATCCACTTCAACACCCGCACTCTCAGCGCGTGCCAGACCGGCCAAGACGTAGAGTGTCATGTAAAAACTGGAAGGTCCGCCCGCAAACCAGGAAAAACTACCGTCTAATTTTTGCGCGTTTTTCAATTTGTGCAAGGACTGTTTTTTCTGTTTGGCGACCAACCGTGGATCCAAGGCATTAATATAAACGGGCCTCTCTTCACCACCCCTGGAAGCAACCAACCACGGGGTCTCTTCCAATGCCAGTTTCCGGTTCGGGTCCACTTCATCCCAGGTTTCCAAAGGGGTTGTGCGTTCTGAAAATTGTTTAGCCATTTTTGCCAGGGTCGGATATTCCTCGAAGGTTCCATGCAGTAAAGCCAGGCAGACAAAACTATTCAAGGTTTGTTCCACGCATGCATACGGATACTGAAAAAGATACGGGAGTGCTTTGAGCACCGAATAGATCAATTGTCCTTCTACTGTAACTACCAACGACTGATGAACAATACTCTTGTCTGCCGCGGATTTCTTCAGCTGCTCCAGGGTCAATTTCTTTTTCACAGTATCTTTTAAAACCGCAAACTTGGATTCCAACAAATGCATTCTGCCGGGCAACACCGGCAGGACCCGTTCTTCACCATCTGTTAAGTTTCCGCTTTTGGCTGCTACCTGCACTTTATACCAACCACTACCAACCGGCGCTTGTAATTTAAAAGAAACAACCGCACTCTCTTTGGGCTTTGCTTCCCAGACCCGGGTGCTTTGTTCCAAGTGAAATTTTTCATTGACCACTTCGCCTTGCTCATTTTCCAAACGCACAAAAGCCTCGCCGGCCAAGGCTTGATCACTGTGATTAGCAATAACGGTTTTAATAATAAGGGTATCCTGTTCCCGCACAAAACGCGGCAGATACGGGCGCACCATGAAATCTTTTTTAGTCTGAATAGTCTCGGTTATGTGCCCGGCTTCCATATTGCGGCCATGCGCGTAGACCTTGAGGTTCCAGGCGGTTACTGAATCCGGTACCTCAAAACTGATTGAGGCTGCCCCTTCTTTATTCACCATGATATGCGGTTTGAAAAAAGCAGTCTCAACAAATTTCGTGCGCAGCGCCATTGAGAAATCCGGCGCAACAGCATCTCTACTACCGCTTTCCAAAGCTTGTTTAGCAGCCGGCGCACCAAGAGCCGGCTGCTCTTTGAATTCCGCCGGTGCTGCGGCTAGCAGTTTGGATCCACGCTTGGCTTTATTCCTGAATAGCCGGCTGCTTTTACCCAGAGACGGTGCGACTAAACCATCTCCCCCCAGCTGATAATTAAAAGGACGGAAACGAGGCTTGGTTGGTTGCGAAACCGAAGGCAAGGAGTGCCAAAGCATATACACAGAACGACCGCTTTGGAATTTATTTCCCCACCTTTTGGAGGTAGATTGGTTCTGATAAAACAAGGAACGAATATCCGGATAACTGTGTTTGACAAAATAATCCAAGGATTGATCATACATGGTAGCCAACACTTCTGCTTTTAATGGTTTGTCCCCTTGGGAACTCACTTTCATGGTAATGGTTTCTTGCGTGCCGGGCGCCAACACTTTACGCAGATGCACAAATTCAATATTCAGATCTTTGTGATCCCAGGGAACTGTAATCTCCACACTTTGGGCATACAAGCGATATCCCCGCACACAGAATAATTTGGCAGTGAAACCACCACGCAGTTTTTCTACGACCGGATAAGTAATTTGGTTGGCCGGCAAACCGGAAAACACATCGCGATGAAAGGTTTTTCCAGCTTGTTGCAATTCAAAATAGACAGTCTGTCCGGGTATTCCGGAAGAGAGTAAAAACCTGGCATTGTCTCCCACTAAAACACTTGATTTTTGTGCAGCCAGAGTCAAAGAGACCGGAAGCATTCCGGTCTTTCCCAACTGCGGCGCTACTTGGATAAAGTTTTTAGCAATCGCTTCCTGGCCAAATGAATCCCTGATTTTGTATTCCAGGAGATAGGCGCCCACTGGCAAGGAAATACCCGGACATTTCCCCAGACCCTGCTGATCGTGGGTAATGTCCAACTGAAGCATTTTGGATTTGCGTTGCATAGCTGCCAATTCCGGGCCGGTAGCCTGAATAACCATACTCTTTTCGCGCACTCCCAAAGGCGGCCAATGCTCTGCTTTAGCTTGCAAGCCATAGACAGTCAAGCGTCCTGTACCACTTCTGGCCTGACCATCCAAATCAGTCAACAGCACCTTCAGATCAAAAACACGACCAGCTTCCGGATAGCCGGTTGGTAACTGTATATCTGCTTTGAGACTGACAAAACCCGCTGTATAGGAGGCAGTATGTGAAATGGTATCTCCCCCAACATCTGTGACAGAAGCTTTGATCCGAAAAACAAAAGTAATGTCTTTTTCATCTTTTAAGGAGGAAACACTGGCTGGCAGAAAAGGAATTTCAAAGGTCCCGTCCTCTTGGGTATTCACAATCCCCCGGGCTATTTGCTCTGTTTGGCCCGGAATAAAATGGGGTCGGTACCACCAGTACCACCCGGGATAAACAGGTTGGCGCGTAATCTCATACTGTACTTTGGCTGATCTGACAGGTCCACCGTAGTAATATTCCGCCTTTCCTCCCAGCACAGCCAATTGATCCAAACGCAACGCTTGCTTAGGCCCTGTCATTGCCACCTTGAATTTCGGTATCTTGTATTCCTCTACCTGGAAATTTCCTCCCCAACGTTTTATATTATAATCATCCACGGAAATGTAATAATTACCCAGCAAGCGTCCTTTGGGAATCTTAAACGAGCCGCTGGCACTTCCCCAGGCATTGGTTTTGACTTTTACCTCAGTCACAGTCTCGCCATTGGGATCCGCGACTCGAAGTATTAAAGGTTTTTGCGCTATTATTTTATAACGGTTGGTTTTGGTATTGGCATAAACTGCCAAAACTTTAAATTTCACACTCTGCTCAGGCCGATAAATCGCCCGGTCCGTATAAACAAAGAGATGCCTGGGGTACTGGTCCGGCGGCGAATAAAAATAAGTAACAGACGGATCCAGGCTTATATGTTCACCACGTTTGGCTACCAGCCGATAACTGGAGGAATATGTTTTTTTCGGGATGAATATTCCCTGGTGATTGGTAAGACCTTTGCCGCTGAGTTGATAGCGAGTCCGGCCTTGCGACCAACTTGCCCGGTAAAAACGCACTTCAACACCCGGCATTGGCTTTCCATCAACAGCACTCACACAATAAATTTCCGCACCTTGCTCAATATCCCGCTGTACCACCACTCCAATCTCCGAGACAATATACGGAGTATACTCAATCTTATTGTTGGTCCAGGAAAACTCCTCCTTCGCGGAGGCTAAGACCAAATACCAACCCGGTTGTGACAAGGTAATGGTCTGAAAAGTGCTTTGTCGTTTATAATCCCGTTTGTCCGGCAAAGCGGCAATCTTTTGCACCAGCGGTTTTTCCGTCTGCAATACCTTCCGGATATCCTTATCTTGAAAATGTAAATTCAAATGCTTGAAAGGTTGTCGCAAGGCATATACTCGTATAAACACTTTATCCATATTACGATGGGTAATGTTGATCCTGCCTGTGCCAATTGGATTGTGCAATTCACTCTTTACTGTAAATTCCGGCGCTTGAATTTCCCGGCGTATCCGATCACACAGTTTCCCTCCTATAGCAGCGGGATATGCCTGCCAGCCCAGACGCGCTGCCTTTTCGGCAGCAATGTATTTCTCTTGCTGCTCCAGCAGGTGTGCAATCCAGTATTGGAGATATGCCCACCAGGACAAGGAACCGGAGGATGGACTTAACTTTTGCAAAGCCTGAAGTACAAGTTCGATTTCAGCGGGCTGAGAAAAGGCGGCTTTTATTTTAAGCAAGGGCTGAATCCGCGCATCCAGAACCGCTTCTGCGCGTCCTTGGGCTTTTTGCCAGTACTGAAGATCCGCGTACAGCGCCAGCATTTTTTCAATCGGATGAGTTTCAGAGGAATTGACTTGCCGGCCAGCCGATCCGATAGCCAGTAGAACCTTGGGTTGAATTGCCTTCAGGCTTTCACTCTGTTCAGGGGTCCAGGTTTCTTGATCGCTTAAAAAATCAGCCCAGGTATTGGTTAAAAAATCGCGCACAGTGGGCCGCACTGTTTCAGGAAAATTACCCGGATCCAGGTACTGGGAATACTCAGCCAGCGCTATTTCTCCCAAAGTCTCCCGTGTTTCCCAAGCAGCCAGAAAATCCGTATTACAGGCCTGCCAGATCTGTTTTGCGGTCCATTCCCGGAAATCGGTTTTCTCCTGTTTGGCTTTGCGCTGCAGGATATCATAGCGATACATCTGATAATATTGGCGTAAGGTATGCGCTCGATACATTAGCAGCAATCCCTGCCAGGACTTACCCTGGGGAAATTCCCGGGTATAGAGCAGTTCCACAGCTTTTTCGAATTCGTACAACCCGGCCTTAATGCGGGTCATCTCAAATAAAGCAGTAGTCATATTTCTTTGATCATTCTCTTTTTTCGCTTGGGAGTAGATTTTTTCCACCAGTTGATAGGCTTCATTACCCAGACCATTGCTTATTTTTTCCGCTACCAGCTGCCAGGCACCTTTTTTTAATTCGGATAGCGACTTCGGAGATGCTGCGGATACTGCATTGGTTATACTTAATGTCGCGGCAATAAGTATAGTCATTCCCAATGCTCTCATGCGGTGTTTGGGATATACCATAGTGGCCTCCGGGGAAACAAATGCAAACACGACTAGGTTATTCGACAAAAACATAATTGGTTGTGACCACAAAAATCAGGAAAGCACGCCAGGCCTGCATTGATAAAATCCTAACCCGGACAAGCCGGACCCAAATGTAGCCGCCAATACACGCCGATACACGCAAATTAAAAATCTTTTTATCCATTAAACTATAAATATCTGCGTTTATTTGCGTTCATCGGCGGTTAATTTTCTTT
>JAGLMY010000067.1 GCA_023139775.1 bacterium | reverse complement strand
CGGCGCCCCAGACTGGTGATTTCGGAGCTCAATGGCTGGCCTACGCTTCCCCGGTCAACGCTTCACGTGCAGCCTCGCGGCCACCCGCGCATGACTTGGGGCCATGATGGATCAGCTAGTCCTTTCATGTAAGGGACTTGACTTCGGCTGAGCTCAGTCGAAGCCTCACCCTTTACTCTATGTCGGTTTATCCCGGCGCTTTCACAACGTCCCCGATCACAAAGGCGTCATCACGGTCCGCCCAAGCCCATGATGACATACGGATCACTATAATAATCATTGAGTGCTTCCCGCCTTTCTTCCTCCACTTCTTCTCTAAAATTGCAGCGGCCGGCATCACAATAACCGTCTTGCCACCCTCTTTCTTCCCATTCTGTCATGGATGGTGTAGCCGGGGCTATGTCTATGATTTCTTCGAGTATAGGTCGAATGATGCTGTTGTATATAGGATCGTGATAATTCTGCATAACGTTTGCATTCATATAAAGCGTTAGATTCCGCTCCGAAGACATGTTAACAGGAAGACCGTCTTCTATCTCAACCCAATTGTCGAGGTTAAACGCAAGCATATAGCGAAACAAATAATGCTCTGCGTCTCTTAATACAGGATTTCCCCCTTCCGTGCTGATTTGCCGGTAATCCTCTCGCGCCAAATCCCAAGTGTCATACGCTGAATCAGACCGGGATCGGTAGTTTTCTATTAATTGCCACACCTGGTCATCATGCGAGAGCTCTTCTTCAGCAGGCGGGGATGCGTCTTCCCGAAAGACCATCCCTTTATGCCATGATCCTGCAGGATCCCTTTGTTGCTGGATCACATGCGACAATTCGTGTGCCAAAAGCCTTTTCCCGGACTGGGTGTGCGGATGAAACTCACCCGGAGCAAATCCTATGTGGTCTCCTGTTGTAAATGCCTTGGCATTGAGCGCCTTTGCTGACTTTGCAGCTTGCGTATCCGTATGTATCTTTACCTGACCAAAATCTTGTCCAAAGCCGTATTCCATGGATTCCCGGATACTTGGAGACAACGGCTGGCTGTACGATGAAATGATCCCTTCTGCCGGGGAAAGACTTCTCGTAGTACTCACATTGCTTTGCGGACGGCTTTGCTGCTGATCTGTTTTTCCTTCACCGCATCCAGGACAACATCCGTCGCAAGGACAGTACGTGCGGGATGGTGTTTGAGGCATTCGCAGCATTTGGTCAGCCATGCGGTGTGCTTCCTGTTCACAGGCATCATTAGGACGGGTAATGTTTAAGTCGGATTGTGCCTGGATCGGTGCCTGGGCTGGTAGTAATCCATGCGTATTTTGGCTAGCATGGTGTGCCACAGCGTTACGCGTACTGGTATGCTGTGGCAATCGGGTGACATTCGTTTTTGGTACAAAGGTTTGCATGGTCTGTCTCCTTTAAATCATAGCCATGTTGTTGAGGGAATGGGGTCAGAGTGGGCTATCCCGGGTTTGACGGACACTTTAATTAAGCTGCAACCAGCTTTTTCTCCGCCTGTTCCGGCGTTTGATAACTTAGTGTTTGGTGCAACCGTTGTCGATTGTAAAATATTTCAATGTATTCAAATATCTCTTTCCTTGCATCTTCTCTCATCACAAACGATTTGTCAAAAATAAGTTCGTTCTTTATTGTGCTGAAAAAGCTCTCAGCCACTGCATTGTCATAACAATTTCCTTTACGGCTCATACTCGGTTTTAATCCATGAGTAAATAACTTGGTTTGATACTCCTCCGACCCATAGGTAGAACCACGATCTGTGTGATGCAAAACCTCAGCCTTCGGTCTTCGGCGTAACAGGGCCATATCTAGGGCATTGAAAACCAATTGGGTATTATTTTTATTGGACATCGACCAGCCAACAATCTTACGCGCGAATAAATCCAGCACTATTGCCAGGTATAACCAGCCGGCACGTGTCGCAATAAAGGTTACATCTCCCACCCACACTTGATTCGGTTGACACACTTGAAAACATTGATTCAAATGATTGGGTGCTATCGCTTTTGTGGTTTTCGACTCAGTCGTCACCTTAAAACGGCGGCGACGCTTGCTTTCTATGCCATTTAAACGCCGTAATCGGGCCACTTTATGTTTGCCACATGCAATCCCTTGGCTAGTGAGCGCTTTCCAGGTTTTCTCGCTACCATACGTGTTTTTAGATTCTTCATGAACTCGCTTAATTTCTTTCACGAGTTGTTCATTCTTTTGAACACTTTCAATGGGTGGCCTGGTACACCATGCATAATAGCCACTCGCGCTTACTTGCAGCACTCGGCAAAGTTTGCGGACCCTATATTCTCCACGAACACTGGTAATAAACGCGTACTTCACTTGGGGTCCTTGGTGAAGTACACTACGGCTTTTTTTAATATATCACGCTCTTCTTTTACTTCTCTTAATTCTTGTCTAAGACGGCTAAGATCACTGAGTTGTTCTTTTTTCGGCTTGCCACTACCCTGAAAAACTTTATCTCCCTTACTTTCTAACTGATCTTTCCATCGATAAAGTAAGGTCCTCTTAATTCCTAATTCCATCGCTATTTCTGAACCACGTTTTATTCCCTCGTTCAACAGCCTTACTGCTTCAACCTTGAATTCCTTTGGATATCTTCCTCTTTTCTTCATCAGACACCTCCTTGGACATTGTCCACTTTTTTAGGTGTCTGTCAAACTGGGATGATCCACTCTGACCCCATTCATGATCCCATTCACTCCTGGTGTACTAATATGAAACACGCTACCGGAAATAAATAAAAAACAACCTTAATAATAAGTTAGGAACTGGAAAAACTAATTCTTGGCGTGTATAATATTATAACGAACAAATTATTAAGAGGGAATTCATGGTTGATCATAAAATTATATCCAAATGGCGCAGTAAAAAATATAACCAGCTCATTAAATTTTGTACATTATTAGTGGCTGTCAATTTTTTAATGCCGCAAGTAATGTGGGCTTTTGACACGGCCAATTATGCTGTTAATCAATCTCAAACAATGAGTATAAAATATTTTGGAAAGGTACTGTCTGTTCCTGGAGAACTAGGAAAAATAAAACATGGTTATCAGGGTAAAGGCAGAACCGTGATATGTATCCAGGATCTTCATTGTAATTATGAAGTACAGAAAAACATAGCCGGGATAATACAACATCTGGAGAAAAAATATAAAGTATCGCTAGTGGGTGTTGAAGGTGCCTTTAGTCAAATTAAAACAGATCATATTCGGTCCTTTCCTGTTCAAAAAATAAAAGCGGAAATTAGTGATATATATGTTAAAAAAGGAAAGTTGACCGGTGCGGAATATATTGCCATCACTGGAAAAGAAGCGATTAGTTTGGAAGGAATCGAAACCCGGAAATTATATGATGACAGTTTATCGCTGGTGCAATCCTTTTTAACCTCGGAAAATCAGGGTTATATTTATGATTTAAGAGATGTTCTCAATGAAATTAAAATAGATATTTATAACCAGGCATTATTAAAATACGATGCCGTTTATTTGTCATACCGGGAAGGCAGACTGGATGTGCTAAAATATATAGCCCATTCATTTAAAACCGCCAAAACTTTGGGCCTGGATACAAGTGTATATAGCCTAATATCAAAATTCCTTAAAATCAATCAATTACACTTTTCCCATGAAATTAATGCAGATCAGTTGCTGAAAGAAGTGGAACATCTGGATAACATGATTAGAGAAGGATTTTACACGTCTAAAGAGCAAAGACAGGTTGATGATTTGTATGAACGTCTGGATATTATTGAGAAATTATTGAATATTTCAGTACTGCCGGAAGAATTGGAAAGCTATCGTCAAAATCAGGAAGCCTATGGAATAAAAAACTTTGTGGATTTTATCAATACTCATCAAACAGCAAGTCTGTTGGAACTGGATATGGAAATCTATGTTATTGAGGAAGATTTAAAAAAGGTTGCGTGTTTTTATGAGCTGGCTGACAAGCGCAGCACTCATTTTGTGGGGAATTTGCTTGCGAAAATGGATGAAAAAGATCAGAAAATCGCGCTGCTGATTAATGGCGGGTTTCATGCCGGAAAAGTGTTGGATGAGTTAAGACAAAAAGATATAACCTATGTGTCAATTATTCCTTCTCTGACCAGACAAGATATTGTTAATCCATATTTTGAATTGTTAGAAAATCGTCAAACACCATTAGAAAAATTATTGGAGAAAAACCAGAATATTTTGGCTTTAAAACTGCGGTTAACTAATCACAAATTCTTAGCGCAATTGGAACTTATGTTCAAATCATTGGGATTAAGTCTGGAATTGAATCAGTCTCAGCAAGCGCAGTTTAAACAATATTTGTTCTGGAATCAATTAGTAGATGTGGCAGTACTAAGCGAACAAGAGGCCGAAGCAGCAGAGCTTGATCAATTAGACGGGATCCAGGGATTTAAAACATCGGTTATTAATCCCGCGACCGGAGAAAAGGTAGTAGTCATTGTTGCAAAACGCGGATTGATTTCAGAGAAACTTAGTCGAAAAAATGGAACTATGGAACATGAAATAATTGTCAGTAAAACCGTTAATATGTATTCATCAATCAAGCAAGTTACTAATGTTGCCAAAGCAGCTAATTCTACAGAGCGTAAAATGACCGCGAGAATGAATAGGCTGTTTAATATGATTGGAAATATAGTTGCAACGACATGGATCAATAGCTTGAGGTTTGAAGTTGAGAAAGTTAGAAACTATTTTAGAGATCCCCGGAACGTGATGGCAGCACTCGCCGGCACGGCTTTGGCCAGTGCATTTGTGATAGGTAACCCGGTTCTAATTGGATCAGTTTTAATAACCATTGCGATGATGGCAGCCGGCTCGAATAATCCTTTGCAACCGGTATTGGCGGCAAATTTATGGTCAGTGGCAGC
The DNA here is from genome assembly GCA_023139775.1 of bacterium. Lineage (GTDB taxonomy): Bacteria > Oederibacteriota > JAAXVQ01 > JAAXVQ01 > JAUVAV01 > JAGLMY01. Next base: position 10,200 of record JAGLMY010000067.1, on the reverse strand, counting down.
GACTATGACGCAATTAACCGGGAAAGAACTTCCGGTTTATCTTGCGGAGGGTCGAAAAAAAGCATCCGTCAAAGTAGGTGAAGAGAAAAAGGGGCTACGGAAAAAATTAGAAACTCCGGCTCTTTCGGATTCGAAGGTAATCTACCTAAAAATATTAAAAGTGTTGAAAAAAACATTAAATGTTGGAATTTTAAGTACGTTTTATATTGTGCAATATAATTTATTTGCAGCTGCTATAGTTGGTGCTATTGCTATTATTGGTTTATGGCTCTTGAATAATTATGCTGATGTGGAGGAACCATTTTCTGCTAAAGAAATTAAAAAAATAGTGGCAAAAGTTCAATTAAAGGGTTTTTCCAAAAGGCAGTTGGCGGAAAAAATTGCCGAAGCAAAATCAATAGCAGCATTGGTCGACTGGTTGAAAGCAGAAGGATTCATTGATCGTCTCCCGGAAACCGAGAAAGAACGTGAAAGATTGGTGGATTTGCTTAAAGACCTGACATATCTATTATCTTCCGAATTTGAACAGATTATTGATACTGATATTATTTCTGGAGATGAGGGGGATTATCCGCATTTAAGGATTGAGTTAGCAAGCGGTGAATATAATTTATATGGGATGAATCATAATATTTATTATGTGCTTTATCACTTATTAAGATTAGTTCGTTATCATAAACAAAAAAAACATAATTTGTTTTTTGAACAGAATATGAAAATTGGGAGAAATTTTGGATATGAGATGCAAGATGTTGAATTATGTAATGATCACTTTAAAAATTTCACCCGGCGACAGAAGGTGGATGTCACGCCGGTTGAATGGGCTGAATTTGTTTTGGTCTTGGCCGCGTTGACAGAAAGATTTGTTTCGACAGTAGCCTGGATTATTAATACATCGCCCATATATGCGGCATTAGCAATGTTGGTTTCTATACCGGTGACAGCACTAGGTTTGTTTCTGTCCGGAAAAATGATTGAAAAAATAATTTCTAAACCTTTTGGAGTTAAGATTGAGTTGTCAAAAGAAATTGTTCGATATTATATGCTTTTTGTGCCTGGTAGATTATTTATCTGGTGTCGTTCATTAATTGCTTTTAGATCAAATGTCCGAAAGCGGAGAAACGCGGAAGTGGTAACGAAATTGAGTGGCTCGAAAAAAAGTATGGAAGATATGTTGCGGATGAATGTATGTTTTCAACTTCCTAATGGTTTAAGTGTGGATGAGAGTAATTATATTACCGGTAATTATGATAGCTCGACAATTCGATCAGCTCTGATGACTAAATATTTATTGGAAAGAAAAAAAGTTAATAGGCGTTTTAATGAAGAGAAAGTTTTTGCAGTAACCGGACCATATCACACTGCTGAAATAGCTTGGCTGTTAAAAAATCCATCTGAAGTGGATCGTATATTAAAAAGACATGTTGATCAGGATTTTGATTTGAATATTTCTCCTTTTAATTTTGACTGGCTGGATATGTCTCAATTTGGTGTTAATGAAATGGCAGACGTAACTTCTTTGGAAAGCAAAAGTGCTTTTGATGATAAAAGTTTATCAATACTTTCAGAAACTTTGGAAAGATTTTATCAATATCCAAAATGGGTAACTGAAAAAATTATTGCATACTGGTATGAATTTAGGATTAAACATATTGCACATCTTGGCGGGACGATGAGCTGGCTGGAAGCCTGGATGCTGCCGGTTGTGCAAAGTGTATACAAACGATTAACCGGCAAAGAAATCACCACAGTAGAGGCTTCGCGGAAGTATGCTCGCTTTTTAGCCGGCGCTCAGGAAGTTATACCTCTGATATTGGTTTATATGGTTTATGCTGCGATCAGCAATGATTGGGCTTTGGCCGCCATACCAAAATCAGCAGTCATGGGAATCTTTGTTGTGTATTCATTGCCCCAAATAGGCTGGTTCCAGGGCGGATTATTCAAAGCGTTGCATAATATTCGAGGTATAAGCCAGGTTTCAAATACAACTATGGCAGCAAGAAGTCAAGTGGCCCAGGGATTGGCGATAGTTAATACTATCGCGCTATTAGGCATGATTACGATATTACAGTTTATAGCTTTAAGTCCGGCTTTTGTTGCTGTGATATTATTAGCATTCTGGCTGGGTTCTCATTATATGGTGAATTATATCACCACCATGGAATCGATTAGACCCGAAGGATTATTGGAATTTTTAGGTGTAGATACCCAAACACCGAATGTATCCTTGCTAAAAGGTCAAGGACCGGTTGGAAACTTCTTTTATAAGTTGATTTATGGCAATAAAAGCTTGGAAGAAGCTATTTTGGGTGAAAAATTTGCCTGGACAAAAGAGGAGAACCTGGTCATTCAGGCCGGTACAACTTATTCCTTTACCAGGGAGATTATGGGGGAAGCAAAAAATGATATAACCCGGGACCTGACATCAGACGATACGTGTATAAAAGTGACCATACCTGCCAACATGTTTGAAAAAGTAAAAAAACAAAGAACAAATTTTATAGACAATAGAGTTATAAAAGCCGGCCTGGAAAACGCAGTGAGGGAATATAGGCAAAGCGTTATTGAAGAAATGAATGAAGTAGCATTAGAAGCCGCTGTAACTTATGGAATAGATAATCCGGATAAGATTAGGCCTCAATCAGGCCGGCAGCTCAATACTGATGTTAATGCCACGCGTCTTGCTATAAAAGCGCACTACCAGGCTAACACCGGCCAAGAATGGGCTTTATTCCCAACTCAGATAGGAGCTATTTGCCAGGCTATAATGAATCAGGCTCTGCAAAAAGATATTTGGTCAGGAGCCGACTTCACCAGGGCATTAGAGGATATCTTTGGCCGCGGCTTCGCTAATCGCGATGTCAAGTGGCTGGCGCATGCCGTTATCGAACTGGACGATAATCAATTGGCAGCACTGGATCCGTTAGTTAAAAATTGGTTGCTCAGCACGCAAGCATCTCTTAAAGCTGCCCAAGGTAATGAACAGCAACTATTAGCTGTAGTTCGTGATATTCAGATGCAGCTGGTAAATGCCGAGGGAGCAATGAATTTAACCATGCGGGAAGCAGAACAACCGGATCTAAATGAAAAGAATGATACCATGCAAATGCTATGGGGAGATCAGACGGCAGCAGATAGCAAGACAGCGTATAAGAATATGATTTCCGGATTATTAGACCAGGTTAAAAATGATGCCGGTTCAAGAGGAGTGCTGAAATTTTTAGAATCGATAATAAATAAGTCAACCTTAACAGCAAAAGAGACTGCTATGATGAAAGACCTTATGGCCCAACTTCAACCGGCAACTGACCAGGCTGCCATGGCAGCATTGGGCCAGGATGCGCTGGGTTATCAGGTAAGTGCAATGGTGACAGATGTAGAGAAAGTGAAAATTGGAGACTTGGTTCATCTTCAACCACAACTTTCTCATGTCCTGATCCAGTCCGGGCAGCCGGTTACACCGGAGAATTTAGCAGCGCAAACGGCCATAGTATTGCCATGCAACAGTGTCTTGCCGGAGTTTTATGAGATTAGTGCTAAGTTAAGAAAAGAGTTTGACCGTACAATTGGAGCTCCCCTGCAAGCGGTGCCGTTATTTGCAAATCGATTAAAAAATCAGGATGGTTTAGTGCAGACCTTTGCTAAATATAAGCAAGCAGTTGAAACCAGAAATGAAAAAGCGATCAATCGTTATCAAAGGGCTTTAGAGCGCTCGGCAATATGTATAATCCAGTCTGCAGGCAAACAAGCAGACACAACACCTGAAAATTATGTAAACGCCTTATTAGCATTAAATCGTATGTTTGCAGAGGCTTCGAAAGTGTTTGGCAAAAAATTAGATGTGATTGGTACCTTTATAATCAGTGATAAAGAAAGAATTATTATTAAAGTGCCTTTGGCAATGAAAACCGGTGGACGTATGCAATTAGCAGTAAGATTTCAACAGGCGATAGTAAAAGGCAAAGGACAGTTTGAGTTAGCACCTGATTTCCAAAGAAAAATTAATAGACGTAGAAGTGCACAATTCTCCTTTGACGGCTCGGCGTAATAGGGAAACAGGTGCCAATAAGCGTTTTCGAAGTATTTGGTAAATGTTGAAAGATAATAAAGTTTTCAAACATGCTACGCCAAAATATATGGTCACTAAATGTCGCGGATTAGTTCATCAAGCTTATGGGCGTTGCCCACAAAAGGGCGTACCAAAATTAGCTAAAACGGTTATGGGGTGGAAGGATTTTCCGTCCAATGTCTAACCTAATAATATTAGGGATTGATATTACCCATAGATAGGGGCGTTTAATTAAACGCCCCTACGGGACAGAGTGATCGTTCCGTTCCGGATAATCTGCCGAGTTTTCTCCCTGCAGTTTTTCTCCTAGACCTTAAGACAATTATTGCTTACAATAACACCAGTTACGGGTCGAGGTGTCTCCAGGGGGACGCTCTATACAAATGACATATGCAACCTATTTTAAGGCACATTTTTACTCATTGATGCACATATTCGCCATTCGCTTTTTACAAAATAAAATGAGCAATAAGCAAATCAGGATAGAAGGTAGTTGACCACTGGGAGGTAAAATGAAAAATTTTGATTCTCGTGCATATAGTATCAACGACTTTAGACAATATAGTATTGAGATTAGTTCGATGATGTGAGGAGACATTACTAATGGAAATATTGAATAAAATCAGACTCTATTGAAAGATGTTGAATCCAAATGATTAATTATAAACAAGAACAGCCTGAGGTAAACGAAAGACCAACTTGCTTTGCTGACAGAATGGGAAGATTGTATGCAGGGTCAGTTGAAGATAAGCATAAAAAAAAGCATGGACAATATCTAACACCTGTGTCTGTAGCGGATTTTATGGCAAATTTTGCCTCAACAACAAATAAAAATGAGATTTGTTTACTTGATCCTGGTATAGGAACATCCGTCCTTTCAAGTGCGATGTGTGAGGCCATAGCGAATAAAAATAGAAATGTCAGAAAAATTAATATTGTCGGTTACGAAATCGACAAAACAATTTTACCGATAGCGGCTTATTGTTTAAAGTATCTTGAAAAATGGTTGGTTACTAAACGAATTCAATTAAAATACGAATTAAAATCAACGGATTTTATTCTTGAAAACAGTGGTGTTCTACAAGGAAATCAGTCTTTGTTCGAAAAAAACAATAGTGATGAAAAAAAATATGATATTATAATATGTAATCCGCCGTATTTTAAAATACCCAAAAACGATCCGCGTGCTAAAGCTGCTTCCGCAGTTGTTTATGGACAGCCCAATATTTATGCGCTTTTCATGGCAATTTCCGCTCATCTTATTGCCAAGGACGGAGAATTTATTTTTATCACCCCCCGAAGTTATACTGCCGGTCCATATTTTAAAGCTTTAAGGCAAAATTTGTTTTCCTTTATAACCCCATTGGCATTTCATCTTTTTGGGTCAAGAAAAGAGGCTTTTGATAGAGATTCGATACTTCAAGAAAGTATTATATTACATGCTAAAAGAATACACCATGCGAAAATTGAAAATAATAAGACAGTGGCTATTTCTTATAGTCGGGGAACAAAAGATTTAAACCGGCCAGCAAAAAGGAAAACGCTTTTTAAAAATATTATCAATTATAAAAGTTTGAATAAAGTGATATTTATTCCAGTTGCCGAAAAGGAAGAAAAAATTATATCAATTGTGAAATCCTGGGGTGGTTCATTGCATAAATTTGGAATGGAAATATCAACCGGGCCTATAGTGCCTTTTCGCGCCAAGGACTATTTAGATTATGAAGGTGATATTAAAAAATCACACGCGCCTTTAATTTGGATGAATAGTGTGCGTGATATGGAAATATTTTGGCCATTGAATTCAAAGAAGAAAGGGCAGTATATAAAAATATGTAATGAATCTACTCCTTTGCTCTTGCCGAATAAAAATTATGTGCTTCTAAGAAGGTTTAGCGCAAAAGAAGATAAAAAAAGGTTGAATTCATCAGCATATTTAAAAGGAAAAATATATTGTGATTGGATCGGTTTGGAAAATCACATTAACTATATTCATAGACCAAAAGGAGATATTGATAGAGAAGAAGCTTTGGGATTATCTGCTATATTAAATTCGCGATATTTAGAAGTCTATTTTAGAGCTTCAAATGGGAATACACAAGTTAGTGCGACAGAGATTAGAGATATGCCGCTTCCGGATTTGGATAAAATTAAAAAAATCGGATCAATGATTACCCAAAAAAGGGTTGACCTTGATACACTTGAATACATGATTATGAATAATTGATAATGTTTATTTAGGGAGATATATGGATAAAATAAGTGACGCGAAAGATATTTTGGAAAACTTAGGCCTGCCTAAAGCTCAACGGAATGAAATATCTTGTTTAACATTATTGGCTTTATGTGGTATCAAACCAAACAGTTCTTGGTCATCAGCATACCGGCATAGTTTGACAGTTACAAAAGGTATAATGACATTTATAAAAGATAAATATGGCAGAAATTATGCGCCAAATACAAGAGAAACTTTTCGCAGACAGGTTCTTCATCAATTTGTTCAAGGGGGGATTGTAAATTATAACCCGGATAATTTGAAGTTGCCCACTAACAGTCCAAAAGCACATTATGCAATTTCGGTTTCAACATTAAAAGTTATCAAGACATACGGAACTAAAAAATGGAGTGTGGAATTAAAGAAAGTTATTTCCGCACAAGGCAGCTTGAATGAACTTTACCAAAAAAGAAGAAAGAAAAAAATAGTAAAAGTAAAACTTCCTAATGATGTTTTGTTAGAACTTTCGCCAGGAAAACATAATGACGTGCAGGCTGCAATTATTAAACAATTTGTTCCGCGATTTATTCACAAGCCAAAAGTATTATATATAGGAGATACTGCCAAAAAGAATTTATATATCAACAATAAGGAATTATTGAAATTTGGTGTTTCTTTGACCAAACATGGCAAATTACCTGACGTAATTATTTATGATGCAGAAAAGAAGTGCCTCTTTCTCATCGAAGCAGTCGCTTCGCATGGACCTATGAATCCTAAAAGGATTTTTGAGCTTGGAAAAATGTTTAAAAAATGTAAAGAGGTATTGGTTTTTGTGAGTGCTTTTCATAATTTCAACGAATTTAAGAAGTATTCTAAAGAAATCTCTTGGGAAACGGAAGTCTGGATAATGGAAATCCCTGACCATATGATTCATTACAATGGCGATAAATATTTAAGCCCATATTAAAAGATTAAGCCGTTTGGCATTAAAGGTTTTATTGCAGTCGGATGATCAGCAATTGGACTCCTGTCTTATAAGACTGGAGTCCTCTGGGTATTTCCGGGTCATTCCTTAAAAGTCGTGATTACGGTGGAACACAAGCAAATATCCATGGTCTTGCCGGCTGTGGTGATAAAGCGAAAAAGATTGATCTGGTTGTTGCAGCAGAAGTATCCGCAGGGCATCATTCAAATTGATGAGCAGCGTATCAAGCTACCGCCGGTTATTCCGCGCAAGACCTCCGGCGCAAGATGTGTAAGGCGTCAGACGGTGAAGTCCTTTGCGTCTCCTTGTGCCCCAAAAGAATACGCGGTGAATACTACCCCGTGTTCAGCCAATCTTGCAGAAACCGGAGCAATTCTTCCGGAGGCTTGATCCAGTATTTGGCGCGAGTTTCCCTGAACTCGCCGCGCACCAGGATTCCGGCGCCTTTGCCTTGCAGAGCAGTAAAAGCATCTTCATCCGTCTTGTCATCACCTAGAAAAGCAGAGAAGGTTTTGGCCGGAGATTCGGTTAGCAAAGAATTCACAGAGGTGCCTTTGTCACGGCCTTTTACGCGCAATTCCAAGCCGCCGTCAAAACCTTCCAACTCAAGACCAGCATGATTTTTATAGGGCTGACAGACCGCTTGAGCGTGTTGGGAGAAATGTTCCCGCTTATCATCTGACAAGCCGCGCCAGTGGACAGCTACTGAACTGGGTTTGACATCCATTTTTTCCATTGGAATTTTTAGCTGGAATTTATCTTTTACATTATTTAGTATTTCTTGAATATCGGCCGGCAGGGGGAAGTCTTCAATCGATCCGTCTGCAAGTAAGTGCTGCCAGCCATGTGAACCCCAGATTTCCGGAGCAGGATTCATGTTCAGTAATGGCAGAATTTCATTCAAGGGTCTGCCGGTGACAATGACCAGACGGGAATGGGATTGTGCAATAATCTTGTAAAGCAACTCGGTAACACCCGGGTAGGGAACTGCTTGGAAGCGATCCTCAACAAACGGGGAAAGTGTTCCGTCGTAATCCAGCATTAGTAAACGATTGGGCGCTTGCTTGAGCTGAGTGAAGAAGGATTCATTGGGATAGGTTAAATTTGATGAGATGTTCATACACTGCCTCCTGGATTTTTAGTTCGCAAAAATCATACCGCCGTCTACTCTTGCGCGTGTTCTTCGCCGATTATGACCAATTGGCGAATATGATCGTCTATCAAACGATAAAAGATGGACTTGCCTGCGCGACGCCTGGACACTAACCGCGCACTGCGTAAATGACGCAATTGGTGCGAGACAGCGGATAATGTGATGTCTAATTGCCGCGCCAATTCGCCCACGGCTAATTCTTTATCAGCCAGCAACAGGAGGATTTGCAAACGATGCGGATCACTCAGGTGTTTAAAAAGATCGGCTAAGACTTGCAAATTTGCGGGATCGTTATTTTTGCCGGTCAGCATGGGATGCTCCTGGAGATGGTTTCTGAACCTCATATCCCTCGGATTCAATGGTTTGGATTAATGCAGTGCTGTCAAGATTTTGGCCATGAATTGTGGTTTGGCCGGTAGCCAAATTAATATCCACCGAGGCAATGTTGGGGAGTTTTTCCAGCGCTTGCCGGACGTGTGAGACACAATTGTTACAGGTCATACCCTTGACTTCCAAACTAATCGATTCTTTGTCCTTGGTCGTGGGACGGCGTTGATGCAACCATGAGCTAAGATCCAACCAGGACCAATATACCACCAGGCCGGAAAGCACAAGCGCAGAACCGGAATCAATAAGAAGTCGAAGCAAGGATCCGTGTTCATGCTGCATAAATGGATTCAAGGCAGCCGCGGATGGAAAGAAGGATTGGAACAGGAGACCAAACACAAGACTGCCTAGAATGACTGTGCTCAGATAAATGGCTGTAATGCGTTTGCCGAAAGTACTAAGGATCGCAGCCAAGGTGGCTGCGTTGGTGGCAGGACCGGCCATTAAGAAAACCAACGCAGATCCGACCGGTAAACCGGCAGTGACCAAAGAAGCGGCAATGGGCACAGAACCGGTGGTGCAGATATACAATGGGATAGCAAAAGCCAACATTACAAGCATTCCACCGATTCCCTGCAAACCTGGAATGTGAGTTAGTGAATCGGTGGGGAAAAGTGTTGTGATCAGTGCGGCAACAAGAATGCCGATAGCCAAATACTTATAGATGCTGCCGATGAGTTCATTGATCGAGTAATTCCAGAACGTACGCCATAGTGTTTTAAGAGCGCGATCTTCCGGAACAGTAGTTGCGTGTGTATCTTTGTGGCTGGTTGGCTGTTTATTTCGCTTCCACTGGTCAGTCATATGCACAAGTGTTCCACCCAATAACCCGGTTATTAAAGCTGCCGCGACTTTGAAAATTGCCAATGGCCATCCCAGAAAGGAAGCTGTAACTACAAGGGAATCCACTCCGGTCTGGGGTGTACTAATGAGGAATCCCACAGCAGAACCGTTGGAAGCGCCATCTTTTTTCAGGCTTACGGTGGTAGGCAACACGCCGCACGAGCAGAGGGGCAAGGGTATTCCCATAAGAGTAGTTTTGAAAATATTGAACCAACGGGTTCCGCCCGTATGTTTTTGGATAAACCCTTTGGGCAATGCGATTTTAAGCAAACCGGCTAACCCGGCCCCAAAGAAGAGCCAGGGAGCCAATTCGGTGAGTATTTTCCATAATTCTGAGAGATAAGTGAATATCAGCATATGAAAACCTCAATATTGAATAATTGAACACATGATCAACTAGTCAAATGATATCATGTTTATGTTTCTTTGGCAAAAGAAAAATGCGGATGAAAGAAACAGGTCAGTGAAGTGTTTTTTTGTAACAGGTCAGTCATGCGTTTGTTTGTTTGTCATTCCTGAATGCAGCCCCCACCCTGTCATCCCCG
>JAGLMY010000066.1 GCA_023139775.1 bacterium | reverse complement strand
GTATACGTCGGTGTATTTGTAGGGGTGGTCGTTAAAGTCGGCGTATCCGTTGCTGTGGCTGTGTACGTCGGAGTATGGGTCGGTGTATGGGTATAGGTTGAGGTATACGTCGGTGTACAAGTAGGAGATTCAGCCTCGCCTACACCCGTCCAGACACTGATCAAGAACATACACCCAATTGTGATGAAGCATCCGCGTCGTTTCATTTACACATGTCCACTATGGCTATTTTTTTCTTCGCCTTAATAATCTTACTTCGTTTTCTGCATCCTCAATCTTTCTTAAAAACCCGATAATATCCCGCTCCAATATTAATTTGCCGACCGCATCATGCATGATAGCTTCGATTTTTGCCACTTTTTCTGCTGACCCGGCTTTGGCATTTCTCTTTATAATTTTAATTATTTTAACCAATTTAAAATAGCGCTTGAGGCGCTTGAGCAGATAGAAACGTATTTTTTTCACCTTTTGCTCTGCGCTTTTGTTAAAAGGGATAAAATCAAAAGAAATGCGATGTGCTCCACCGGTTTCTTGTATTCCGCCAAAAGAATAATTAAAAGCATAATTAATACGTACTTTGGACACATTCAAATCAAAAGCAAAACTACCACCTACTGTCCAAGTAAAACCTGTGCCGTGGCCGCCGATTATACCCAAGCGGCTTGCCCATTGCTTATCCAACCACCATTTCTCAACCCCCAAATGCACCCGTGCTTCTGAATCCGAATACACCAGATCAATATCCGCATCCCATTCCTGGTATACCGCACTTACACCCAAGCGTATATCAATAGCCTCATTGGCCTGTACACTTACTCCTACATCCGGTTCTGTCAGATTAATAATCATCAAACCGGTACGCAACCGAGGCTGCTGCTCTGTTTCCTGAAGTATTTCGTACAGCACTCCCAAATCCAAACCCACCTGAATTTTTTCAGAAGCTCGATCAAAATAAGAATTCAAGGCAAGACTCTGTTCATCGGTATAATCCAGATAAAACAACTTCAGATTGATTCCCGCCCACAACGGTAATTCAGGAATTTTCCGGCCATATCCGGCAATCAATTCGTTCTCATGATAAATTCCATAGACACTGCGATTATTCCAAGCCAGTCCGATGGTGCCGACATTTTTAAGGGGTTGGGCAAAGACCAAATGATTTTCCTGAATCAAACCATCGTCCAGACCCGGATAAAGATTGGCATATCCCAAAGACCCTTCGGTCTCTAACAACAAAGCCAATCCCGCAGGATTATAATTGATGGCATTAATATCATCGGCTAAGGCTACAAACGCATAGCCCATACCCATGGGACGCGCGCCGATTCGTTTTTCAAATGCAAATGTGTGATTTACTTCCAGGACAAGTAATAAGCAGGCAACCGTCGAGAAAAGAAATCGTAAGCGCATCATGCTCTCCTGCGTATGATATATATATACTATTATTTATAAGTATATCTTCGGAATCCCAGTATAAACCTTAATGGAAAAAATTAGATTTTTTTAATTTTTTTGCCCTGGTTTTTTGGCTTCAGGCAGGATTATAAGTAGGGGCGACCTGCAGGTCGCCCCTACTTATTCATCTTTTCTTCGCAGTGATCACACGCTCTATTTTTTGCCAATCGTGCACAACATTTTGGATACCAAAACCTCCGGCTCCCATGAGACAAATCACTTGTTCGGCTTGTCCAATTCCCAACTCACATATAAACAAACCGTTTGGCCGAAGTAATATCTGCGCAGCTCGAATCATTTTCCGGACCAATTTCAGCCCGTCTTTTCCCCCATCCAGCGCTTGTCGAGGTTCATGCTGCACTTCAGGTTGCAGGATTTTTAAATCTGTGCTCGGAATATACGGCGGATTCGAGACTACCAAGGAAAAAGTACCTCGCACTTTTTGCGGCAGCGGTTGTTCTGCGTTCCCTTGGTAAAATCGCACGTTTTTCCTTCTTACCCGGGTCCGGTTCATTCTGGCCCATCTCAATGCCGCAGCTGAAGTATCCACGGCATAAATTGTTTTCCTTGGGTATTCCTTGCTCAGTGCTAAGGCCAAATTCCCGGAACCGGTTCCTAAATCCGCAATCGGACCGGGCGAAGATTGACTTTGCACACAGCGTCTGGTTTCCTCGAGTATAAGCTCTGTTTCCGGACGTGGAATCAGAACCCCTTTGCCCACACGCAGGGACATACTCCAAAAATCCTCTGTACCCAGAATGTACTGCAGGGGAACATGCCGGCAACGAGAGCTTACTGCTGTTTTGATTTTTTTGCTGTGCTGCTCACTAATGGTAAAATCCGGCTGCGTGACTAATTTGGACTTCGGTAATTTGAGAATTTCAGCCAGCAAATATCCGGCCGTTTTATCCGGTACTTCAATTTGAGCCAGTTTCAATTTTGCCTTTGCCCAGGTATAGAGTTCATTAAGTGAGATTGTTTTTTTCATTTTTTAGAATCCATTTTGATTGACTTTAAGTGATTCATAATTTAACATAGCTCATGTGATTTTTTTAAACTAATGCTTTTTCAGACCTATCCTACTTCTTGCTTTCGCTTTTTCCATGCCAATGCCTGGATTATATTAGAAAACGAGAACCGATTCACAGGTCAATGAAAGCGAGTGATAGCATGACTCTGATTTTACGTCCACATCATATTCTCTGCCGTTTGGGTTTTATCGGGTATGGCTACTCGCCGGAGTTCATCAGCGAGATGGCCCGTATCTCACGTATCATTAAATCCGGCCGGGTAAAAACCATCATTGTCAAACCGGGTTTGGATAATATCTGCCGGAGCTGTCCTCATCATGAATACGAATGCTCCCCGGAAAAATTAGGCATCCGAGGTCGTGCTGCCGCGGAATTGGACCACCGCACTCTTCGAACACTCAAACTTAAACCCGGGTACCCTTATCCCTTACCTGAAATTAACGAACGTATTGCTAATCTTTCCGAAAAAGAGTTTATGCAAATCTGCGTTGGCTGCGAGTGGCAACCGCTCGGCACCTGCGCTGAAGGTTATCGCAATTTGCGCAAACACTTCAACCTGGATTCTTAACCCGGACAAGCCGGAATCAAATTTAGCCGCCGATACACGCCGATATACGCAAATTAAAAATCATTTATATCCATTAAGCTAAAAATATCTGCGTTTATTTGCGTTCATCGGCGGTTAATTTTCTTTCCCTTTTGGAAAGAATTTGAGAATTAAGATATTATTCTGCCGCGAGTTTGTCCGCCTGGTCAGCTTCTTGCAGTTTGCGAATCAGTCCCTCAATATCACCGTTCATAAAAGCTTCCAGATTATACAGTGAAATGCCAACACGGTGATCAGTCACTCGGTTTTGGGGGAAATTATAAGTACGGATCTTCTCACTGCGATCTCCGCTCCCAACCTGAGATTTGCGGTCAGCCGCTAAATTTTCGGCTTGTTCTTCTTCCATTTTCTTTTGCAGACGAGCGTGCAACACTTTCATAGCCTTGGCCTTGTTTTTGGTCTGCGAACGTTCATCCTGACATTGAACCACAATGCCGGTTGGCAGATGGGTAATCCGAATTGCAGAATAAGTGGTATTCACACTCTGACCGCCCGGCCCGGAAGAACAGAAAATATCTATTCGCAGTTCTGCCGGATTAATGGCAGCATCCACTTCGTCTGCTTCCGGCAAGACAGCAACTGTCACAGCCGAGGTGTGAATTCGGCCGGACGCTTCAGTCTTAGGCACACGCTGCACGCGATGTACGCCGGCCTCAAATTTCATAAACCGATATACTTCTTTGCCTGTAATCTGGAAAACTATTTCCTTATAACCACCTAATTCCGTGACATTTCCGTCAATTACACTGACTTTCCAGCCTTTGGCTTCCGCATAACGTCCGTACATACGGTACAGATCCGCAGAAAACAATCCCGCTTCGTCCCCGCCGGTACCAGCCCTGATTTCCACAAAAACATTTTTTCCGTCATGCGGATCACGGGCGATGAGCAACTGCTTTAGATCCGATTCAGTGGCAGCCACCTTTTCGCTTAACTCTGCCACTTCCTCCTGAGCCAATTCCGCCAACTCACCTTCTCCCACAGCCAGCTCTTTGGCATCGTCGCGTTCACCGGTCAGTTTACGATGGCGTTGAATCGCTTCGACGACCTCGGTCAACGCCGAATGCGCTTGCACAACTTTCCGGTACTTTTCCTGATCATTGATCAGTTCCGGATTAGACATGTCTTCTTCCAAACGCTTATATTTTTCTTCGATCTGCTTTAATTTATCCCACATGATTACCACACTCAATGTAATTGGTTTGATTTTTGCGGTCTGGTTTTAAAAAACTGTAACAGGTCAGTGAAGCGAGAAAGACATATGGTCTGCTGATTTATTTGACAAAGCACAGCACTTCACTAATATGTTACAAAAAACTGAACACTCCTGTTGGCACCTGTGCTTTAAAATACAAAACTCACCGGTCTGCGCTCCCAGAGGAACATAGAACAACGGTGAGTTTTATTAAACTTAAGCAGCGTGCTAGGATTCTTTAATTTTGTAACGACGGCGAAACTTCTCAACACGCCCAGCCGTGTCGACTAATTTCTGTGTGCCGGTAAAAAACGGATGACACGCAGAACAGATTTCCACACGTGTTTTGGGTGGAATGGTCGAACGGGTTTCAAATACACTGCCACAGGCACAGGCAAAGGTGGTTGCCTCGTATTTCGGATGAATCTTTGGTTTCACTTGTCTTTCCTCCAGGTAAATCTACGTAATTTGTAGGGGTGACCTGCAGGTCACCCCTACTTTTAAGGTGCGTATCCTATCATACCGCCTATGAATAAGCAAGAAATTTCCAACAAAAATAGTAATATGTCAGTGAACTACAGTTAAACAAAGGCTGCCATACCCGCAGGATTTTTATATTCCCGTAGGGGCAGGGCTTGCCCCTGCCCTGGTTTTAATTTGAAGGGCACCCGCAAGGGGTGCCCCTACGATTAAAATTATCTGCGTCTATCTGCGTTCATCGGCGGCTAATTTTGGTTTCATTAGTTCACTGACATGTTACCCAAATATTTCGCAGGTTAAATCAGGTATTCATAGCATCGAGAAAAGCCTTATTATTTTTGGTTTTTCCCATTTTGTCCAACAATAATTCCATAACTTCGACCACTGATATCGGATTCAAGACTTTTCTCAGCAACCAGATTCGAGCTAAATCATCCGGCGGAATTAAAAGTTCCTCTTTACGGGTTCCGGAGCGTTGAATATCAATAGCCGGAAAAACACGTTTTTCCACCAACTTGCGGTCCAAGCATAATTCCATATTACCAGTACCCTTAAATTCCTCAAAAATAACCTCATCCATGCGGCTGCCTGTATCCACCAGCGCGGTGGCGATGATGGTTAAGCTGCCGCCTTCTTCCAACGCCCGGGCTGCGCCAAAAAACCGTTTCGGTCGCTGCAGAGCAGTAGAATCCACACCACCAGACAAAATCTTGCCGGAAGAGGGTATAATGGTATTGTGCGCCCGTCCCAGACGAGTGATGGAATCCAGGAGAATAACCACATCCCGTTTATGCTCAACCAAGCGTTTAGCTTTTTCAATAACCATGTCCGCTACCTGCACGTGCCTATCCGCAGGTTCATCAAAGGTAGAAGAGACAACCTCACCTTTGACCGAACGCTGCATGTCCGTGACTTCTTCCGGACGCTCATCAATGAGCAAGACAATTAACCATATATCCGGGTTGTTTTCAGTAATGGCATTGGCAATTTTCTGCAATAAGATGGTCTTGCCGGTTCGCGGTGGAGCAACAATCAGTCCTCGTTGCCCTTTTCCGATTGGAATCAACAGATCCATAATCCGGCTGCTGATATCTCCTTTGGTGTGTTCCAATTTGATTTTTTCCACGGGATGAATCGGGGTTAAATTATCAAATAGAATTTTATCCGCCTGTTTCTCGGGCGTATCAAAATTGATTTTCTCGACTTTCAGCAGGGCAAAATAACGTTCGCCTTCTTTGGGAGGCCGCACCTGACCGGTAATGGTATCACCTGTGCGTAAATCAAAGCGTCGAATCTGCGAAGGAGACACATAGATGTCATCCGGTCCGGGCAGGTAATTGTAATCCGGCGAACGCATGAAACCGAATCCGTCCGGAAGAACTTCCAGCACACCTTCAGCCGTAATCTCACCATTTTTCGAAGATTGGGCTTCAATGATCTTAAATATTAGTTCTTGTGTTTTCAAGCCGGACACATTCGCCAGCTTTAGCTTCTTCGCCAAGCTGTTTAAATCAGAGATGCTTTTATGTTTCAGTTCTGTAATGTTCATACGATTTCCTTTCTCGCTGGGAGAATTAATCTACAGGTATCGCTAGATGAAAATATTTTTGATCCAGTGATCGGACTATTATTAAGGTTGGTTATATTTTAAGTAACGGCAACACCTTTTCAAAGGTTTACTTTTTTATCACACTATCTAAACCACTCCAACTGTTTATCGCCTAGAGAATGGAATCCAAAAATTGCGGGGTAACGGCACGATAGGTGCATAGCATCGTTCCGTCTTGGTAGACAAAAATGAGTATAGCCAAGCTTTAAAATTCTGTCAATTCATTTTTTGCTTTACGATTCATACACTCGGACCAAATCACGGCCATTCCGTTTGGCCTGATACAAAGCCGTGTCCGCGGTGGTAATCAAGGCTTCTCTGGAGTACGCGTCGTCCGGATACATACTTACCCCACCCGAAATGGTCAGGTTCAATTTTAACTCGCCCACATCAATGGGTGAGGATTTTAAAAAAGTATTGATGGATCGCGCCACCTGTTCGGCTCCCGCCTTGGTTGTGTTGGGCAGCAGGACGGCAAATTCTTCACCCCCATATCTCGCCACCAGTGCTATTTCCCCCGCCATTTCCTTAATTCTCGCCGCACTCTCCACCAAAACCGCATCACCGACTTGATGCCCGTATTTGTCGTTGATATTTTTAAAGTGATCCATATCCAGCATAATCAACGAGAGCGGCTGGTGGTAGCGCTCTGCCCGATGCAATTCTTCCCGCAACCGGTCCTGGAAGAAACGGTGAACGTACAACCCCGTCTGACTGTCGGTAAAGGAAAGGGTTTGTACCTTCCGATACAACAAGGCTTTGCGCAAGGCAAATACAATCTGTTTTCCCAAAACTTCGGTCTGCTTAAAATCCTGGGGAGAAAAAGATCCCGGCTGGTTAGAGCCCAAGGCCATGATACCAATCACAATTTCATGCATAACCAATGGAATAATCAACATGGACCGAAACGGCATGGCCTGACACAAGCTGTGAAAACGCGGATCAGAGGTCATTTCCTTTATGCGCAAAGAACTAAAAGTCTCTCCCAACCAGATTCGCAGGTTCTCGGTTTGAAGAACATCAGGAAATCCCTCATCGGATATTTCGTGTTCCTGTGTTTCCGCCCGTTGAAAATCACTGGATTCTTCCTCCGGAATATAAAACGCTAAGCGTACATCTTCATCAGACTGGGCGCTAAAATGATGCGGCAGAACCTGCGCTACTTCCAAACGTGCCTCATCCAACATACTTTCCAATTTCAAAATACCAGACAGCTTTTTGGCAACTTCATAGAGTTTGATCAAGGCTTTCAGACGCTTATTATATCCCTCAATCTGCCGCCGGATCACAAAGGCTTTGCGCTCCACCTTCAATAGTTCTTTGTCTTTGGGGTCCATACGCCGTCGAAACAGCTTGTATCCCAAATCACGATCTTTGTTATATAACGCCACCACACCATAAAGACAACCCAAACAAACCACCTGCGTGACAGCAGGAGCTTGTGGAATCCATTGGATGAGATAAGCACCCACAATGGCAAACGTGGCCAGCACCGTAAAGACCATAGCTCCAAAATTTTCTTCCAATATTCCGGCCAATAAAACTAAAGGCAGTAATAATAAAGAAAATTTACCAATTACTTCCGCCCCCTGACTCAGCAGCATTAGACTTAAGACCAGAATATAGCCGGCGATTAAAACCCCGTAATGTTTCTGTTTGCGCGTCATGCCGCCCCCCCTGCCAATATGACGCGATTACGACCGCTGCGCTTGGCCTGATACAACGCAGCATCGGTTACTCGTACCAATTCGTTCATTTCCACACCATGACGAGGGCATTCTCCAACACCAACACTAATGGTTATGTGCAAAGAAGTTCCCGCGGCTATAAATTCATGTTGCGCAATGTGTGAACGAATGCGCTCTGCCATGACCAAAGCACCTTCCACATTGGTGTTGGATAGAATAACGGCAAATTCTTCCCCGCCAAAGCGACACAGCAAATCAGCAACCCGTGCTTCCGCTCGTAGGCGCTCACCCAATTGCGCCAGTATTTGGTCTCCGGCCAGATGACCCATACGATCATTGATCCGTTTAAAATGATCTAAATCCAAAATCAAGAGAGAGAAGGAAGTCCCATGTTCACGATAACGGCTCAATTCCTCTTCAAATCGCTGATTAAAAAAACGTCGTAAGTAAAGGCCCGTCAAGCCATCAGTCATGGCCAGTTCCTGCGCATATTGGTAAAGCCTGGCGTTTTCTGCGGACACACCGGCCAAATCAGCAATAATAGTAAATAAGCGGACATCGTCTTGGCTGAAAATATCCGGCCTTGGGCTCTCAGCCCGCAAAACACCGATTAGATGTCCCTCGGACTGCATGGGAGCCAACATAAGACTTCGTACCAAAGCCTGGGGTCCTAACGATTTAAAACGAAAATCATTATTGGTGTCAGTCACCAACAAAGTCGAACGATGTTGTGTAGTCCAGGCACCGTACTGATCTTCCGTGATTTTTTTAAATTCCTGCTCTTCTGTAATGCCACGAATCAACGGTTCACTTTTGTCCGGGAATTTCATAACCAACAGATAGTGTCCCCCTTCCGCGCCGATAATTTCCCTCACTTCCCGCATAATTTTATCGGCCAGTTTGTCGAGCTGCAATTGTGAACCCAGCACACGGGAAACACGATTCAAAAGAGAATATTTTTGATTTTTTTTCTGATTGGATACATTGACCACCAGATCGGTTTTGTACTGTTCACGAATCAGAATCAGCCGCTCCTCGATATCAGAAAATGCGCTCTCATATCCCAATTCTTTTTCATGCGTGCGGTGCTGATAAATGAAACAAAAAACCCAAGTCAACACCACCACCGGAACATGAAACCACATCCCCGAGCGGACTGCCTGATCAACCTCACGTAGACCGGCAACCCAAAAAAACAGAATCGTAAAAGCCATCAGGCTGTTCCCTACAGCCGGTCGGATACCCAATATTCCAACAATAGGAATCAATACAGCTAAAGATAGCCATTCCAATTGATTAGTGATCATAACCAATACTACCAACCCCGGATAAGCACCGATCACTGCGGCCGGCAACACCCAGCGTTGCTTGGAATGTTGTTTAAAGTAATTCAACATTATTTGCATCCCCCACTGCTTTGGGAAAGCAAACGCGCCCACAATTCCTGCGCCCCTTTCTTCACATCCATGTCAGAACCTAAATTGGGCAGAATGAAATCAGCCACTTTCTCGTACTCTTCGTCCCGCCACTGGACCGTAACCCGGGCACTGGCCTCATCCATGTTCAAACGTCTGCTGTCAGCCAAGCGCTGAACCCGCAATCCTCCTGGTGCCCGTACCCAAAGTACCGCATCACCCAGCCCGCGAAACGCGCGGGCAGGATAAACGGCCATATCCAAAACCAACGGTTTTCGACTCAGTTTGCGATGCAGCGCTATTTTCGCATCCAACAACTTACGTAAACGTGTGTGCATAATTTTATTAAGCACGTCCAGCGCCTGCGGATTGGCAAACACCGTAGCACCGAGTTTATCCCGGCGAATCGCTCCGGCTACCGTAATTACCCACGGTAATTCCGGCAAAGAATTATTATGTAAATCCACAAAATCTTCAGACACAAACGACTTTTTTATGTTTTTCTTGTGATGTAGTTTGGCCCCGCAGAATTCCCATAAAATTTCATGCCAGGAAAGCGTGCCGGGTTTCAGAAGACGACGCGCAAAACAGTCCACATCAATAATCCGCGCCCCCAGTTTTTTGAATACCGCGGCCACAGTACTTTTGCCAGAACCGGTTCCTCCGGTTACGACAATGACAGGCGCTTGCTGTTTTTTAACCATGGAGTTTATTTGAGAGTTTCACTAGAACACCTACCGGGCTCAGCCCTCTGAAAATGGTTTGTATAATTATTTCTTTTATCATATTTCCCGTCCCCGTCCAACAGAAACCTGGGCTCTGATGGAACTAAAAATCAGTTATCAAACCAGCCATTATTTTATGTTCTCAATGATTTTTTCGATTTTACTATCTTGTTTTCCAGCAGGCTTTCTATTAGTAAATATCAAGTAGTAATCAATCTCATTATTTTTATTGAAAGTGTTTATATTATAGGGCTGTTTATTTTTTTGTGCAAGTGTAATTGGTTTATAAAATACCTTATAAAATACAAGTAAGTAAAAATGCCACCGGCTAACGCCTGTGGCATTTTTGCCCTGAGAAGCTAAGAAACTTCCAGAACCATATTCGTAAATTTCACTAAATCATCCAGGTGATTTTCAATCACATCAACCATCAGCTTGAGATCGATTTTTTTATATTCATGAATCAATACATTGCGGAATCCAACCATTTTCCCCAGATTATCTGCCAGTTCCTCAGGTATAATGCCGCTTTTTTCCAACAGCTCAAAACTCTCCTTGCTCTCCTTGGGCAGACCCAGTTTCTTGATTTTTATAATATGATTTGCCATATCAATCGCCAGTTCACAAACCCTCTGCAAATTAATCGCTATGGCATCCTGCTTTAGATAATCCTTCTCAAAAGGAGTATCCTTATGCAGCGCATAGTAAACGCGAATCTGCTTGATACAGTGTTCAATACTTTCCTTTTTGTTCAACAAGATATCATTCATGCTGCTATAAACCTCCCGTCCTTTACGGCATTTTCTATGATTTCCTTTCTTTCCTCATTCAATTTCTGATATTTCGAAATAGTCAGCATTTCAAATTCATCAGCCGCGCGTTCATCCTGACAGTATATTCTACGGTCAGCCATAATGATTTCTTTTTGAAAAACCGTATTAACCGCGCGAAGATTGACCAGATCCACTTGCTTTTTCAAGCTCCTATCAAGCTCAAAGTATAAATCGCTCCTGGTCAAAGAACCGGCCTTCTCCGCTTTTTGCGGTGTGAACAGCAAAGCAATATCCACATCACTGTCCGGCCATTCGTTTTCTGTTCCGTATGAACCGAAAAAGTATATCGCCTGTACGTCGGGGTAGTGTTTTAAAATGATTTGTATAATCTTTTCTGTATCTATCATCTTTCCCTTTCACCTTTGGCAATCCATATACTATTTATCATGACATAACACTTAGTCTGTCATTGCGGGCGCAGCGAGAAATCTTATCCTATAACACAACTCATACTCTAACCTCAATAATCTTCATAGTCTCATTCCCGAAAATATCCACCACTTTCACGGCGACTTTGTGCCGACCAGCTTTGCATTCCTGAAATGGCATTTTCAATTCCAGTTTGCGGTTTTTTTTAGTATAAAAAGACTACATCTTTATTAAAAGTGTTCATATTATAGGACTGTTTAATTTTTTGTGCAAGTGTAATTGGTTTATAAAATGGGAACAGGACGCTGCACCAACGATATACTTGCCACCCCGCTGGTAGTCGCTCGCAATAACTTTTTTCTATTTCGGTTTTAGGGAATAATGATCTGTATTGCTTCAGCTGAAAACGCCTATTGGGGAACTATATCATATTCTGGAAAGCAAATTCCTATCAGTTCGAATAAATGATTTTTGTTATCAATACGCCGCTTTCAAGTTGGATCAAATGTCAAACATTTTTTTAAATTGTATAGCAATTTTACCAGGATGACCACCATTAGATTTCAACACTCGTAACATATCAGTGAAGTGCTGTGCTTTGTCAAATAACCCGGAAACATATGGTCTGCTGATTTTATCTTTACCCTGTTACATAACACCCCACGCTATCCTTCAGTGAAGGATGTTCTTTCCAAAATTCAAATTCAGCAGATTCTTCAATACGTTTCCCGTTACCATTACCTTTTTCGTAACTTATTTCATGAGGCCCGTCTACTTTGAATGCAGTCGTTGAAGCCATATGTCTCTCCTTAAGCAACTTCCATAAAATAATTTTTTGCGGAAATATTTAAGTGAGATATTTCCATGCCTTTATTATCGGTCAAAAACATCTCCGCTTAAGTCCTGAAGGTAACTAGGAGCTTGAGCATTTAGGCGGTTTTTTCGGTTGTCATTCCCGAATGCTCTTGTCGGGAATCCAGAGGCTTTGGTTTTAAATCCTAAGGACGTATTGCAATACGCCCTCTAGGAGCCTGTCGGACTTTAGTCTTTTTCCCCCTTTTGTAAAGGGGGGCAGGGGGGATTTATTGAAAAAACGCACAACTATCTGTTCAAAATCCCCCTCAATCCCCCTTTTTCAAAGGGGGAAGAGTGCTTAAAATCCGCTTTGGTGCCTAAGTCCGACAGGCTCCTAGATACCCGCTTACTACACGCGGGTATGACAAGAATACGTGGGATACGGGACGTTCATGATTTTATGACTAGGGGCACCCTTGAAAAAGTAAAAAAACAAAAAAAGAATGAAAGGAAATCGAGAAAAAGCTATCGAAAGAAATATGCCACGACAGCCGCGAATAGACATACCTGGAATTTTGTATCACGTTATAGTGCGGGGGATAGAACGCTGCAAAATATTCCTTGATGCCAAAGACAAGAAGCGATCAAGCCTAAAAAAACTTTAAGCATGCGCTTCCATCCAATTTTTACCCCAGGCCGCTTCCACGACCAGCGCCACTTTCAGGGAATAGACCTGACTCATCCGTGTGACGACCATGTCCTGCAAGGCCGGCATCTCGGTTTCCGGTCCTTCAAACAGCAATTCATCATGCACTTGTAAAATCATTTTGGCTTGCCAATTATCAGCGCGCAGGGTTTTATCAATTTCTAGCATGGCTTGTTTAATAATGTCTGCTGCCGATCCTTGTATCGGTGTGTTGATCGCCATACGCTCGGCAGCTTCCCGGATGTTTCGGTTGGCAGAATGTATATCCGGCAAATACCGTCGTCTGCCTAAAAAGGTCTGCACATACCCCAGCTCCCGTGCCTGTTCCATCAGAGTATCCAGATAGCCGCGAACTTTGGGATAGCGATTGAAAAAACCATCGATAAATTCCTTGGCTTGATAATTGGAAATACGCAATTGCCGTGCCAAGCCAAAAGGACTCACACCATACGCAATGCCAAAATTGCATGTTTTGGCCTGACGCCGCATCTCAGGCGTAACCTCAGAAACCGGAACCTGAAAAATATCCGTGGCTGTGGCCGTATGGATATCCAATCCTTCAGCAAAATCGGCAATCATCTGATCATCTTCCGCCAAATGCGCTAACAGACGCAGCTCTATCTGAGAATAGTCGGCTGACAACAAAGCCTGCTGCGAATCACCCGGCACAAACATTTGACGCAACAGACGACCGCGCTGGGTACGAATCGGTATGTTTTGTAAATTGGGGTCTGAGGAAGACAAACGCCCGGTCACAGCGCCCACTTGATGAAAGGTAGTGTGAATGCGATTATCCTCAGGACTGAGTAAACCGGGCAATACATCCACATAGGTGGATTTGAGTTTTTGCAATTGCCGGTATTCAAGTATTTTCCGGGGCAAGGGGTGCGCTGCGGCCAGGGTTTCTAAAACTTCCACACTGGTGGAACGTCCGGTCTTGGTCTTTTTTCCGGGTGATAATCCCAAGCGCTCAAAAAGCACTTCTGCCAATTGCTGAGGAGAACGCAGATTGAATTCCACGCCGGCCAGGTCCTGCGCTTCTTTTTCCAGCGCCACAATTTCCCTTCCCATCTGTTCGGACATCTTGGCCAGGGCTTTGCTGTCCACGGCAATGCCGTGGGCCTCCATTGCCGCCAACACGGGCAGGAGCGGCAATTCCAGCTCGTGATATATTTTTTGCGCATCCACTGTTTTCAAACGGGCTCGCATAGAATTGGCAATCAGATACAGAGCACAGGCGGCAAATTCCGGATGCGCTTCCGGTGGTGGACCTCCCAATACGCGTGCTATAAAATCCCCCGGCCGGTTGGCGGGCAGATCCAGTAAATGGGCTGCTAAGTGCAAGTCCTCTAATGGTCCTTGCCATTTGAGTTTGGCATTATGCATGGCTACAACCAAAGGTTTTAAATCATAGCCAATTTTGGCAATGTCCGGATCAGAAAGCAGGGCCACCCAGGATGAACCCTGACGTAATACGGTAACCACATCGGTTCCGGACAAAGGAATCCATAGCGCTTCACGTGGTTGTACGGCGAGCGCAATACCTTGCGCACTCACTTCAACCGCAATTCTTTTCTGTTCCCTAACTTTACTCACCAAGGCCTGCAGGTCCGAAGTAGTGTTCAAGCTTTGAGCCCAGCCGGCAACCGGTTGAGCTACAGCCACAGTTTGATTCATGAGGAGACGTTTAAATCCCAGATCGGCCATAAAGGAATAGGCCGTATTGGGTAAAGGTGCCGGAACCAGACACGTTTCCCATTCCAATTCCGTTGGTACGTCCAATGGAATTATAATCAAATCACGCGCCTGCTGAGCTGACCTCTGATGGGTTTCCAGTTTTTCTTTGACTTTGGCTCTGGTAATTTTGTCCAAAGATTGATAGATTCCATCTAAGGAGCCATAGGTGGTAATCAAGTCCCGGGCGGTTTTTTCACCCACACCAGGTATCCCGGGTATATTATCAGAAGCGTCTCCCATCAAAGCCAACATATCCACCACCTGATCCGGCCGCACGCCAAAAACACGTTCCACACCGGCCGGATCCAGTTCTTCATATTCTCCTTTGCCACCTCTCCGGGGACGCAGCATATGCACGCTTTTTTCGACCAATTGGAATAAATCCTTATCATTACTGAATATCAAGGTCTCAAGCTTTTCCTGCGCTGCTTTTTGGGCCAAGGTACCAATCAGATCATCCGCTTCGAATCCGGCTTTTTCACAGATCTGAAGTTGAAAAGCTTGTACCAACTCTTTAACCAAAGGAATTTGAGATTTCAAGTCTTCCGGAATGGCTTCACGTTTTGCTTTGTATTGAGGATACACTTTATGCCGATGCGTTGGTTCCGGCCGATCAAACACCACCACCATATGCGTGGGGGAATATTTTTCCATGAGGTTCAACAGACTGAGGGCAAATCCATATACCGCGTTCACCGGACGTCCCTGCGGATCCGTGAGTGGTTTAATGCCATAAAAGGCGCGGTATAATTGAGCCGTACCGTCGACTAGCATGAGTTTTTTTTTCATAAACGACTCCTTTAAAGGCATTTACCGGGATTAAAAACACGAAAGCATAATTTGTGGGCGAGGGCACCTCGCCCCTACGGAATGTATTTATTCAATTTGTGGGCGGGTTTGGAACCCGCCCCTACGGTATTTTTCTCACCAAACCCACCACACTCTCCACGTGATACGTATGCGGAAACATATCCACTGGTTGTACTTCTTTCACCTGGTATCCACCCTGGATCAACCCGGCCAGATCACGCGCCAGCGTTACCGGATTGCACGAAACATAGACCATTTTTTTCGACCGGCATTCGAGCAACTGTTGCAGCATATCCGGGGTACAGCCTTTGCGCGGAGGGTCAAGTACAATCAGATCCGGTTGCACGCCTTTGCGCCATAATTGCCGCAGACCTTGCGCGGCATCCTGAGCATAAAAATCAACATTCGTTATACCGTTCAGATGTTTGTTGGCGTGTGCGTCCTCAATCGCCTTGAGTGTAGACTCAATGCCAAACACACGCTTGGCCTGTTTGGCCAGTTCCAGACTTAAAAATCCCACACCGCAGAACAAATCCACAACTGTATCCCGCATTGTCAACGCAGCAGCCTGTATAACTGTTTCTGCCAGCACAGGCATTTGATATGGATTGACCTGAAAAAAAGACTCAGCGGAAATGCGGTACTTCAGACCATGGATCTCTTCGTGCAAAAAAGCACGACCCGCCAAAATTTTGTACTGCGGACCCATTATCACATTGGTTACTTCGGCGTTTATATTTTGTACCACACCGACCAATTCCGGAATTACCCGGCGTATGGCCTCGGCAAATTCCCGGACCCGCGGAATATCCGGGGTGGTTGTCACCAGAATCAACATGGCTTCTTTGGTTTTCGCGCCCAAGCGAATAACCAAATGGCGTAATTGACCCTGATGTTGGGTTTCATCATATCCGGTATAACCAAACGTCCGTGCTAATATCAATGTCTGTTTGAGTATGCGATTTCCCAGCGCCGGTTGGACCGGACACTCCTCAAAAGGCACAACTGTATGAGTTTGGCGTGCGTAAAAACCAGCCTGCAGTGCTTGCCCGCAGGTTTGGACCGGTATTTGTATCTTGTGCCGGTACCCTAGGGACGGAGTTGATTTAATAGGCGGCAAAACGCACACACTTTTCAGCCGACCCACATGTGAAAGCGTGTTTGCCACAAAACTGTGTTTGGCTTTGAGTTGGGCCGGATAATTCAAATTTAACCATGAGCAGCCGCCACAGGTTCCGGACTGCGGACAAACGGAATCCACCCGTTCCGGGGAAGGCTGGAGAAGCCTCACCAGCCGGGCACGAGCAAATTTTTTCTTTACCTGCTGAATCCGAACGCGAACCTGATCACCGGTAAAGGTGTTGGCTACAAATATCACCATCCCTTTATGCTTGGCAATTCCCTCGCCGCCATAGGCCAAGGCATAGATGAGCAGTTCCAACTCCTGGTCTATCGCAAGAAGCGTGGCAGGTGAGTCAATACTCAAACGGTGGGACCCCCTCGGTTTATCCGGACGATCATACCCAAAATACAGGCACAAGTAAAGATCGTCCCTACGGAATTACATTTCGACTTTTGATTTTATTTTTTACGGGCGCACGCAGTGCGCCCGTACTATATATTTTTATCCAGACAATCACGCAGGATTTGATTGACTAATTTGGGATTCGCTTGTCCTTGTGATGCTTTCATGACTTGACCGACCAAAAAACCGATGGTTTGGGTCTTGCCGCTTTTGTATTCAGCTACCGGATTCGGATTCGCTGCGATAATCGCTGCTACCATTTTCAAAATTTCATCGCTGTTGGATATCTGCGACAACCCTTTTTCCTGAACAATGACTTCCGGATCCTTACCTGTCACATACATATCAGCAAATACATCTTTGCCCATTTTACCGGAAATTTTACCACGTTCAATCAGTCTCGTTAACTCGGCCATCTGCCCGGAGGCTATCGGTGAATTACTTATCTCTTTTCCGTCTGCCTTTAACTTGCCCTGTAATTCAACTGTAATCCAATTGCACACTGTTTTGGCCGAAACCTTGGCAGACACAGCCTTTTTAGCGGCATCTTCAAAATACTCCGCCATGGCCGGCGACATGGTACAGACCCCGGCGTCGTACTCACTTAATCCATACTCCTTTTGGAAACGGTGACGACGTGCCTGTGGCATTTCCGGCAGCTGTTGTTGCTGATCTGCAATCATTTTCTCAGAAAGGTATACTACGGGCAGATCCGGTTCAGGAAAATACCGGTAATCATGCGCTTCTTCTTTACTGCGCATGGAGTGCGAGGTCCCTTTGTCCGCGTCCCACAAACGGGTCTCTTGCTCCACTTTACCGCCTTCTTCCAGCACACGGATCTGGCGTTTAGCTTCGTACTCAATAGCGTCCCGAATATTTTTAAAAGAATTCATGTTTTTCAACTCAGCTTTGGTGCCCAAGGCCTCTTGTCCCCGCGGACGCACGGAAATATTCGCGTCGCAACGCAGGGAACCTTCTTCCATATTGCAGTCAGAGACTTTGGTATAGAGCAAAATCTCTTTGAGTGCTGTCAGATAGGCGTACGCCTCATCCGCGCTGCGCAGATCCGGTTCACTGACAATTTCAATTAATGGAACACCGGTCCGGTTGTAATCTGCCAGAGAACTGGCGGCAGTCCCGATTTGACCACCCTGACTTTGATGCACCAATTTTCCGGCGTCCTCTTCCAGGTGCACACGCGTGATACCAATGCTTTTTTCGCCTTGAGTAGTATCAATGCTGATACTACCGTGTTCTGCCAATGGCATATCGTACTGAGATATTTGATAGGCTTTGGGAAGATCCGGATAGAAATAATTTTTACGATCGAATTTGGTGTGCTGCGCGATTTGGCAATTACAGGCTAACGCCGCGCGTATGGCAAAGGTTAATACCTGTTGATTCAACACCGGCAAAGTTCCGGGCAAACCTAAGCACACTGGGCAAACCTGGGTATTCGGTTCCGCGCCAAAGGTGGTGGGACAACCACAAAATATTTTAGAGGCTGTAGACAGCTCGACGTGAACTTCCAGTCCAATAACAATTTCATAATCCTGGCTCATGCTTCTTATTCCTTTGCACTGACACCACCTGCGCTCCGGATCGGTCTCAGCCGATTCGACCAAACCGGAGACAGCCGGCACTTACGCTTTTTTGGCTTCACACTCTTGAACTTTAGCTTCCCATTTGTCGCCATCTAAACGCTGCAACGGACTCTCGACAAAAGTGCGGATGTCATACCCTTCATGATCAATGTCCTCACTGTTGCACACCGGGCAGGACAACTTGATTTCCAAATCACCGGTCTCAGGTTGGTTGTAGCGTACCATGGGACTACCTTCCGGGAATTCCCAAATTTCAACCGGCTCATAATATGTAATGAGCGCTTGAAAACTCTTGCGATTACTGCACTTTTTGCAAATCATAATTCATTGCCTCCATTTAAACAATTATGCCAGGATCGGACGCTTAGTATGCCAATCCGTATGGGATTGATATGTTTGGGCTGTCCGTAATAACATTTGTTCATCAAAAACTTTGCCAATAAGCTGTAATCCTATCGGCAAACCTTCGGAATTGAATCCGCAGGGAATCGAGATCCCCGGCAATCCGGTCAAATTCGCGGAAATAGTATAAATGTCCGAGAGATACATGGCCAGAGGATCTTCTGTTTTCTCACCCCGACGAAAAGCAACGGTCGGCGAGGTAGGAGTGAGTATTATATCACATTTATTAAATGCTTCAGTAAAATCTCGCTGAATCAGGGTCCTGACTTGCAGGGCTTTTTTATAATACGCATCATAGTATCCAGCCGAAAGCGCGTATGTGCCTAACATAATACGCCGTTTTACCTCCGCGCCAAAACCTTGCGCCCGGGTAGCCTTATACATAGCTATAAGATTGTCCGCTTCAGCCCGCAAACCATATTGCACTCCATCGTAACGGGCCAAATTTGAGGAAGCCTCGGCAGTGGCAATCAAATAATACGTAGCCAGACTATACTCTGTGTGTGGAAGCGTCACTTCCACCAAGCGGGCCCCTGCATCCTGCAACACCTGCTTGGCCTGTTCCACTGCAGCTTTAACTTCCGGATCCAGACCTTCACTAAAATACTCTTGCGGCAGACCAATGGTCAACCCTTTAATTCCCGATTGCATCTGCTCGGTATAGTTGGGAACCGCCATATCCGTGCAGGTTGAGTCCTTCTGATCACACCCGGCAATCACCTGCAACAGCATGGCCGCATCCTCAACCGACTGGGCTAAAGGTCCGATCTGATCCAATGAACTGGCATACGCAATCAAGCCATAGCGAGATACCCGGCCATACGTTGGTTTTATGCCCACGATACCACACAAAGATGCGGGTTGTCGTATGGATCCTCCTGTATCTGAACCTAAAGCCAAAGGGACCATCCCGGAAGCTACTGCTACCGCTGAACCGCCTGAAGATCCACCGCTTACACATTCCTGATTCCAGGGATTATTACTCGGAAAAAAAGCGGAATTTTCACAGGAAGAGCCCATGGCAAACTCATCCATATTGACCTTGCCCACAGGCACGGCGTCCGCAGCGCGAACTCGCTCCACCACAGTTGCTTGGTAAGGCGGTTTCCAACCTGCCAATATTTTAGAAGCACAGGTGGTGGGAAATCCCTTTGTGCACAAATTGTCTTTTAAGGCGATGGGCACTCCAGCCAGAGGACCCACCGGTTCATTTTTTGCCAGTTTTCGATCCACAGCTTTGGCTGCTGCTAGTGCTCCTTGTTCATCCACGGCCAGAAACGCTTTCACCTGGGAATCTGTGCTGTGGATGCGTTGCAACGCTGCTTCGCAAACCGCTGTGGCAGTTATTTCTTTGGCAATAATTTTTTCATGAATTTGTTTGGCTGATAATTCGCGCATTGTTTAAACCTTTTTCCAGTTTATTCAATAATGCGAGGGACACGAAATCCATAGTCCTGTACATCCGGAGCCTCAGCCAAGACAGCCTCTCGCTCCAGACCAGGAACCACCACATCTGCCCGCCAAATATTCCGGCCTTGCCGGGCCTGCGCAGTTTGCGGAACATTGGTGGTATCCAACTGGTTCAATTTATGCATGTACCCCAAGATTTTTTCTAATTGTTCGGAAAAACGTCCACTCTCATCCGGCGCCAATTGCAAATTGGCCAACCGGGCTATTTTTTCAACAGTTTTATCCGTGATTTCCGGCACGTTGAAGGTTCCTCCATTTTTTCATAAAAACGAGCTTCAATATAGCATAGCGGTTAATTTCAAACCAGTAAAAAGATGGCTACAGAGTAATATATCAGTGAACTGTTTTTTTGTAACAGGTCAGGCATGCGTTTTTTTGTTCGTCACCCCTGATGGTAGCCCCCATCCTGTCATCCCCGAATGCTTGTATCGGGGATACGGTTTTAAAAAACCAGATTCCTGCCGAAAGCGTCCCTATATATCTTTTCCGGTCGGGGCCGATTAAACCGTTCGGGAATGACAACCTTTGTTTAACTGCAGTTCACTGACATGTTACACCTAGAACCGAAATAGAAATTGCACAAAATAAAAAAGGGGCGACTACAGTAGTCGCCCCCAACATATTGGTTTATATATATTCCTAGGTTTACGGATTAACTACAGTTACCACCAAATCAAACGCTGCTGGAACTGTGGTCGCGCTATTAAGCCAAGCCAGTGTTACCTGCCCTGCATCAATCGAGAAAAAATAATCCGTTGTTGTCATATCTCCCTCAATATCCTCTAAAGGCAGCATAAGAGCATCCGTGTAACCGTCAAATGCAATGTAACACGTAACGGTCGAATACAGACCTGTTGTATTGTTGGCAGTAATGGCAGGACACGAAGCATCATACGTTCCACTCGCTAATGTTGGGGCCACCCGGAATAAATACGTAGTCTGCTCTCCCGGCCCTGCCGGTCCTGTTGCTCCTGTTTCTCCTGTCAGGCCGATTGGCCCTGCCGGTCCTTCCGGTCCGCGACATCCTGTTGCCATGGTCATGGATATAATCAGTACGGCTAATACAAGAATACTTATCTTTCTCATGCTTCCCCCCCTTATTTTTTGATGATCACTTTTTTTATCTTTGACTTTTTACCTTTTTTTATCTCTTTTTTGATGATCACTTTGGTTTTTTCCTTGCCTTTTTGGTAATTCGGATGTTTCTGCTTTTTTATTTCATCATCTTCTTCGTCATCTTCTTCATCCTGATAGCGTGCTCTGCTCCGGGCTTTAGATTTTGATTTGTGTTTACGGCCTGATTTTTCTTTAACCACAACCTTTGTTTTTTCGTCTTGTTCAGTAACCACGACTTTTTTCAGCCTGCTTTTTTTATGTATACGCTTATGCTGTGGTTGTGGTTTTGGCTCAGTAATCACAACTTTTTTCAGCTTGCTTTTTTTATGTTTACGCTGATACCGCGGTTGTGGTTTTGGCTCAGGTTCCTGATAATATTTCAAACCTTCCCGGCGTTCCACGGTTTCTTTAATCTTTGATCTGCCGGAATCCGATCTAACCGGTTTTGTATCATATTTCAGACCCTCTTGACATTCCACGGTCTCCTTGATTTTAGAACGACCGCTAGGCTGTCCATAAGTTCCGGTTCCGTACTTAGACTTAAGCTTTTCAGGTTGCCAATGGCCCTGAATCCAGCGGCCCTGCCGGCTGTAATGTCCTTTACTATACTTAAATCCGGAACGTTTTTTCTCTCTCCAATGGCCCTGTACCCACTCTCCATGCGGATTCCAATATCCTTTGGCCCATACTTTGCCAGGTGATGTTTTTCTCCAATATCCTTTTATCCATACACCACGATGATTGTACCGTCCGGATATCCAGAAATGGTTTGCTTTGCTATGCAGACGCCAGTGACCGGCTATCCATTTGCCCTGCAGACCCCAGTACCCCTGCACCCAAACATAGTTCCTTCTGGTACGTTTGGGTTTCCAGTGTCCACTGCTCCACTCTCCTCGCCGGTTCCAATGGCCGGGAACCCAGACATAACCTGTACGTCCGGCCGGACGCCAACGGCCTTTAACCCAATGGCCATGATGCCAGAAACCGCGAACCCAGACCTGACCAGTACGATGTTTTTTTATTGGCCGCCAAAAACCGGGAATATAGATGGTTCCTTGCCAAAACCCATTCACCCATTCAAATCCCACGCGCGCTCTGGGCCGCCAGAAACCGGGAATAATAATAGTCTCCTCAATGATTTCCGGTTCAATATAGACCTGATCCGGTCCTTGGGTTGTCACAATGACCTCTACCACTGGTTCCGGGGCCACGTGAATAACTGTTGTTTCCTGTTGTGAGGAATATTCAGGCGTAGGTTCTGCTGTGTATTGATAGGTTGGATACGGAGTTGGTTTATAATAGACTCTGGTCTTACTGGGATAAGCCTGCTTGTGCACTACCAGCGTACACCCGGATGTGAATAATAAAACCGCGCCAAATAGTAATACCAATAATCGTTGCATTTTCCCCTCCTTGGGTTGCCGTAGGTAAAACTCATCCGCTCTGATTCACGCTATGTTGATTACTGCTTAGTTTCGTCAGCAATACATATTTCTTTATAATAATAATTCCCTAAAAGAGCAACTAAAAAAAAGCGATTTCATCCCTTAACCACTCCCAAGGGTTTTAAACGGGCTACTTTTTTAGATAACCCGGCTTGCTGCACAGCCTCGATAACCTGATCAATGGATTTGTACGCTTCCGGCGCTTCTTCCGCCAGGGTTCCCCGCTTTCCGGCCATGACCTGAATGCCTTGTGCTTCCAATTCTTGAGCAATCGAGCGTCCGCGAGTCTGTCGAATCGCTGCTTGCCGGGAAAGCACACGACCGGCTCCATGTGCTGTAGAACCAAATGTTTCCTGCATGGCTTTCCCGGTTCCCACACAAACATAGGAGGCGGTTCCCATACTGCCTGGAATAAACACTGGTTGTCCTACCGACCGATACTGTTCTGTGACTTCCGGATGCCCGGGCGCAAAAGCACGGGTAGCGCCTTTGCGGTGCACACATACTTTTTTGGTTTTACCGTTCACCTCGTGGGTTTCCAGTTTGGCTATATTATGAGCCACGTCATACACCAAATGCATTCCCAAACGTTCGGCAGACTGAGAAAAGACACGTTCAAACACCTCGCGTACCCAATGCATAATGCATTGGCGGTTGACCCAGGCATAATTGGCAGCCCCGGCCATGGCTCGCAAATAGTCCTGCCCATCGGGCGATTGTATGGGTGCGCAAACCAATTGTTTATCCGGCAAACGGATCCCGTATTTATAAGAAGCCGTATGCAATACCTTAAGAAAATCATCACAGACTTGATAGCCCAGACCGCGGGAGCCGCAATGGATCATGACCGTCACTTGGCCTTTTTTCAGACCAAACACCCGGGCTTCTTCAGGCGCATAAATTTCATCCACCTCCTGCACTTCTAAAAAATGATTGCCGGAACCCAGGGTTCCCAATTGCGTAGTGCCGCGTTCCAGGGCCCGTGGGCTAAGCACACTGCTGTCAGCCTCCTGCATTTGCCCGCAGTCTTCCGTACGATCCAAATCCTCTTTCCAACCATAGCCATGATACACGGCCCAGTGAGATCCTTGTTCCAACACCTGCTTAAGTTCTTTATGGTTTAAGCGTATCCTTCCCTCGCTTCCAACTCCAGCCGGAACATTTTGATAGAGCATAGTCACAAGTTCGGTCAGCCGTTTTTTCACGTCCTTGGCTTCTACCTCAGTACGGAGCAGCCGGACACCACAATTAATATCATAGCCCACACCACCCGGAGATATAACACCCTGCTCCACATCAAAAGCAGCCACACCGCCAATAGGAAAACCATAACCCCAATGGATGTCCGGCATAGCCAGGGCATTGCCCACAATGCCGGGTAAGTGAGCGACATTCATAACCTGCTGTAAGGCCTGATCGCGAAACACGTCTGCCAGAAGCCTTTCCGAAGCATAAATAACTCCATCCACCAGCATACCGGCCTGAAGGCGTTTGGCCAAGCGCCACTTGTAGGCTGTTATGGGCTCAATAATTTCCGACCAATTCGTATATTGGACTGTCATGATATCTCCGGAATATTTTTACCAAGTATACGCTTCTTACGAGGAAAAAATCAATAGTATCCTGATAGCTTTATGCTAATATCATTATTGTCCTAATTTTCATAAATTTTTAGTGAAGGAACATAAAAGGGGTCAGGTCTTGCAATCCTCCACCTTAATATTAATAACTTACGTTTTAAATTCTTGCTTTTTTGACAAGAAAATTATTCACCGCATACCCAAAAAGCGGGCACAAGAAGACGCAAAGAAATTCTTTTGACAGGATAACAGGATTGGCATGATTTTTTTATAAAATCCTGTGCATCCTGTTAATCCTGTCAAAGATTTTTTGGTTCCGGCATGTCCGGGTTAGGTAATGATAAGGATTTACCTGCGGTATGACCTAACGCCTTATTTGCTCAGGCCCTAAATATTAACGCTGCTTTGGCGATAACAACAGGCATCTTCCTAACTATGTTTAGGCTGGGAATTGAATCTATGGTATATGTATGACTCGCCTAGGTATTAAAAATCTAATGCTCTTCTGGGGTGTCGCCTTCTTATTATCCATTTTTGTCTTAAATCCTGTCTCTGCTGCTTCTGCTCAAAATAAAATTCTCGCCAAAACCAATCAAGGCCATCTGCAAGTACTGGCTGCTCAACACCAACAACAGCATGATCAAGATCATTTAAAAATCCAGGCGTATTTAGCTCGAACGGGTGAAAAGCGACGACAATTAAGCCGATATGAAAAAATCGACAAAGACGGGAAAATGGTAACACACCAGAGTACCTTGGAGTTGGTTGGATTTAATCAAGCAGCGCAGCCGATTTACTTGATGACTGAT
Source organism: bacterium (assembly GCA_023139775.1). Lineage (GTDB taxonomy): Bacteria > Oederibacteriota > JAAXVQ01 > JAAXVQ01 > JAUVAV01 > JAGLMY01. Next base: position 7,570 of record JAGLMY010000066.1, on the reverse strand, counting down.
AATGCAACAGCAGCCAAGACCATTGTCACTGACTTGGTCTGGCCAGGCGGTAGTGCCGGCTTGAGCTTGACTGGTTCAGGGATAACCATTGCTGAATGGGATGCCGGTAGTGCCTTATCCACCCATCAAGAATTGGCAGGACGTATTACCTTGGGCGATGGTGCAGCCTCAAATTATCATTCCACCCACGTGGCAGGCACTATCCTGGCCAGTGGAGTCGTCTCCCTGGCCAAGGGTATGGCTTATGAGAGTCAATTGGTTTCTTACGACTGGACCAATGATCTAGCTGAAATGGCCACCGAAGCGTCCGGTGGACTTTTGCTTTCTAATCATTCCTATGGCACAGCCCGCGGCTGGCGCTACGACAGCAGCGCAACCCCCTCCTGGTATTGGTACGGCTATCCTGCCATCAGCGAGACTGAAGATTATAAATTTGGCTTTTATAATTATAAAGCTCGTGCTATTGATCGGATTGCCAATGATGCACCCTATTACCTCATTATCAAATCTGCAGGCAATGACCGAACTAACGATGGCCCAGATCCTGGTGGTGAGCATTGGGTTTTTGATGGTACTTGGGTAGTAAGTACGGTCACCCGCAATCCGGATGGAGATTACAATACCATTGGCCCTGCATCTGCGGCTAAAAACAACTTATGTGTTGGTGCGGTTAATGACATCGCCGGTGGCTATACAGATCCCACTGATGTGGTGATTGCCGCCTTTAGCAATTTCGGTCCTACTGATGACGGCCGGATAAAACCTGATCTTGTGGCCAATGGTATCAGTTTATATTCCAGCTACAATACGTCAGACACTGCTTATGCTTTTTCCAGTGGCACCTCCATGTCCACCCCCAGCGTCACGGGCTCCTTAATCCTGCTCCAACAACATTACCAGAATACCCACAGCAATGATTCGCTCTTAGCCTCTGCCTTAAAAACCTTGGTGATTCATACTGCTGATGAAGCCGGCATTGCTGATGGACCGGATTATACCTTTGGTTGGGGATTATTTAATACTGCAAGCGCAGCACAATTAATTACTGAAGATACCACCACGGCCAAGCGGATTGAAGATCATGATTTATTTAACGATCAAGAAATTGTACTAACTTTGTCCAGTGATGGGCTGAGTCCTCTGAAAGCAACCATGGTCTGGAATGATCCTGCCGGTCCGCCATTAGCTTCCCAGCTAAATCCTATCACCCCCATGTTGGTTAATGATTTAGATTTGCGGCTCATTAGAAATAGTAATCAGCAAATTTATTATCCTTGGACATTAGATGGCATGCAACCAACCCTGGCTGCTGTTCCTGGCGACAACACCTTGGATAACATTGAACAAGTTTGGATCCAATCCCCGGTTAGCGGTAACTATACGCTCCGCATTACTCATAAAGGAACTTTGTCCGGTGGTCGGCAAACCGTCTCTTTAATTATTACCGGTGCTACCACTATTGTTCTCTCTACCCCAACGGCCACTTCTACACCTGAGGGTTCGCCCACTCATACCCCTAGCATCACCATGACAGCCACCATCTCTCCAACTTCAACCGTGTCACCAGTGGTTTCACCGACACCAACAGCTATTCATACCAGCACGGTCACAGTGACATCTACGTGCACACCCACACCAATACCAATTCTTCCAATCTATCGCTCCCTTGGGCCTGCACAAACAACGGCCCTGGCCCATGGCACTGCTGGATTTAGCCTCAATATTACAGGCTCAATTGCCACCTTTTCTTCACCCTTGCCGGATCAAATTGGGCTCGGGGATGCACTTCAGTATGATGCTGATAACAATACTAGTATTGATCAAATCGCTTTTGTTCATCAGCGCCTGAGTAGTACGCAATACATGGTTAAAAACGCAGCCGGCGGCTTACCGCTATCGACCGTGACTAATGATGAAGACTGGTCCATTTATCGAGCCTACACTTCCCTTTTGGCTGCTGAAGAAGGTTCAGAGAATGCGGGTATTGATCCGGCTGTTCAAAATTTTGATACCTGGTCCGGAGGAGATGATCTGGCGGCTAATTATCAAATCTGGCATCTGGCCTGCTATGCTGATGCTGTTGATACTACACCAGTGACGTTCAGCGGCTGGATCACCAGCAGCCAATGTTTTATTCGAATTTTCACACCCAACGCTGCTGATGAAGTGGGTATCAGTCAACGCCATAACGGTGTTTATGATAATGCTTCAGCTTATGCACTGGAGGTAGCCAATAGCACCGCCATTAATGTGGCTGTTGATCACCTTTATCTGGAAGGCATGCAATTGGCCTTGACCAGTGTATCCGGTACTGGGCAAGTCGTCGTCAACATCAATAATCCCGGCGTTGGTGAATTTCGATTGTCCGGTTCAATTATAAAAGGCATCAGGACCAATAAATCCGATCATTGTGGTCTTTATCTTGTTAATGGTGGCACTGGCACCTTAAAACTATGGAACAATCTTTTTTATGATTTTGAAAAACAGGGTTCTAGTACCCCAACAGCCATCTTGCTCGATGATGCTGACTATAACAGCACTATTTATAATCAGACGCTTTATAATTGTGAACAGGGGTTGGTGCTATTTAGTGGTCAAGCTTTATTAAAAAATAATATCACCCAAGCCTGTGGTGATGGTTATATTGGCACTTTTGATGTTGCAGCTGATTATAATATTTCGGATATCGCCGGTGATACAACCGGCCTCTCCCCTTCTTATCAATCAGGACTTAGCACTGTTGTCAGCTTTATAAATACAGGTAGTGAAGATTTTCATTTGGCCGGTGATGATACTACTGCCAAAGATCAGGGCACTAATTTGAGTAATGATCTCATATGGCCCTTTGACACGGACATTGACGGTCAATGGCGAAGTTCACCCTGGGACATTGGCATGGATGAACAGAACGCCGGTATTGTGACAGCCACAGTAACAGGCACAGGTTCCCCTTCTCCCACGGCTACGCCTACATCTACCTCAACCCTGACAATAACGCCCAGCAGCACGGTTGTACCCTCGTCAACCTTTTCTGTTACACCTTCACCTACAGCACTATTATCAGCAACCCACACCCCAACCATGACCGCTACAGCCACATCAACCTTAACTTATACGGTGACGCCTCAAATGACGCACACGATCACAGATACAGCTACGCCTGAGCTACCCCTGACTGCTTCGCCTACTTCAACCATAAGCATCACCATGACCAGCACCCTCACGATGACGCCAACCTTGACTGCCTTAGCTACATCATCAACAACACCCACCAGCCTAGCGACACACACCCTAACACCTTTAGTGACGCCATCCGGCACCATGACCCTAACTTGGACAGAAACCTATACCCCGACGCCAACACCAACCTTTTCTGTTCAACCAACATCATCATCTACTTCAACCAGAACCGTAACATTAACGCCTGAACCGCTATTTCCTTCAATAACCGCCATAGCATCCATTTCTTCAACACCTGCGATAATGACATTGACTTTAACGCCTGTTGAAACCGCCACTGCTTCACCCACTGATGAGAAAAAGAATCCCATTATTATTTATCCTCAACCCGCCCGGAACCAAATGCGTTTTAGGTTAAATTTAAGTGCACCTGGTGCAGTAAAGATTAATATCTACAATTATTCAGGCGAGTGGGTGGCACAGCTAATACATCCTTGGTTAAACTCGGGAACTGATGTGATTGTCTGGGACTGCTCCTCAATGGCTGCTGGTATCTACATTGTTCAGGTCTTGGTTGATTGCAAGATAAAAGACACCTTAAACGTGGCGGTGGTTAAATAACCGGCGTTCCGGGAACACCCTATATAATTCAAGGGCCCTCTGAATCCCATTTCACTTTCCTAAGCGATTTTTAAAATATTTTATTTGGGCGTACTATCAACACTACGCCCCTACAACGGATGTTCCATTTATATTTCAAACAAATTTAACCAAAAACTCTTATAAATCAACTAATTTCTTCTAGAGATCAGTTTTCTTCTGGTGGCTGCTTTTACTTTTCTTAGTTGCAAAAAATCCGGCAATCGTACTTTTGCTGTAGTTAGTTTCTGTTGCGGAAGTGACTTTTTACTTTTTAAACATTCACTGAAGTGCGGAGTATTCAGGTAACCCCGGACTAAAGTCCGGGTATTCCTTGGGTCTATTTATTACTTGGGGTGAGATTTTTATTATCATGCGGGTTTCATTATATTGGTACGGCAAGGAAATATATTGTACCGAATCCATACATTGTTTCATTAAATATCTTCCCATTCCACCACGGGAAAGTTCTTCCCTGACTTTTCGGATGGTAGCTAAATTCACAGGTTTGGGTGTATACCCCTTGCCGTAATCCCGGACCGCAACCACTAATTTGCCGAGGTCTTGCCAGGCGCGCACCTGAATCAAACCATCACTGCGCCTGGGATACGCGTGCCTAATAACATTGGAGACTGCTTCATCCACAGCCAACTCCACATTATCAATCTGGATGTTTGATAATTTTAAACTAGCGGCAAATTTCCGTATTTGCTCACGCAGTTTGTGCAAAATTTTCGACGAACTCGGAATTTTAATAAATAGTTCAGGCAGTGACATGCTTTACCTCTGTTTCAGATCCGAATTTTCCTGCAGCGCCTCTTCCAGCGTCTCATAGGTTGGGATGACACGACTCACCCCGGTGATCTCAATACTCTGTTGTACCCGTTCCGTCGGACCAACCAGAATCAAGCTGCCACCGTGATCATCCAGATATTTTTGTACTACCAGAATCGAACCCAAGCCGCGGGTATTGATATATTCCATATACTTCAAATCCAGCACCATACATTCTTCCCCGGTCTTGGTATATCCACGCATGGTTTTCTCCCATAACAAGGAACTGGCCAGATCCACCCAGCCGCTAATCTCCAACAATATCGTATTGCGCTTCTCGATGGGACGTGTAACAATCCGGAATTCAGCCATAGCTCACTTCACACTCCTTTGGCTCTGCTTTTTCCACTTGTCGGCTGCAAGGCGGCAAAACGTGCCAGCATTTGCTTTCTTCCGTGCCGGGTAAAAGCAACCTCTAATTTTAAATCCTCGCCCACTCCCTGTTTCCCAACAATCGTTCCAGAGCCGTACTTGGCATGTGAAACGCGTTGACCGACCACCAGTCCTAATTCGTCATCCAGATCCGGACAGACGTCCTCCGAAAAATGTTCGTTGTGTTCGTTGGATAAAGTATCGGCTGAAACCTGGTATTGTTTACCCCTCCACAAACCACGGGCATCCGCGGTTTGTTGTGCCGTCTGATGACACAACGGTATCTGTCCCATAAAAAGTCTGCCCGGAATCTCATGCAAAAATCTGGATTCGGAATTGTAAATACGATTGCCAAAAGAACTACGCGTGGCTGTCCCGGTCAGGATCAATCGCTCCCGGGCCCGGGTAATTCCAACATAACACAAGCGTCGTTCTTCTGCCAAGCCATGTTCATCTTGCAAGGCGTTGCTGTGCGGAAAGAGGCCCTCTTCCATACCCACCATAAAAACCAGAGGAAATTCCAGTCCCTTGGCCGAATGAAAGGTCATCAATGTTACCTGGTCATTATCTTTGCTGTCTGCCTCATCCCAACTGGAGACCAAAGCAATCTGTTCTAAAAATCCTCCCAAAGTGTTGTCCCCGGTCCGGGAAAATTCATCCGCCGCTTTAATCAACTCATTCAAATTTTCCAGCCGTGAAGCGCCCTCATCGTGCGGAGCCTTCTGCCACATTGCCAAATAACCGGTCTCCGTGATCACGGTCGCCAAGTATCGGGCCAAATCCGTCTGACTCACTCGCGACTTTAATCCCTGCATGAGATTGGAAAAAGCCGTCACTGCCTGTCGCGCCCGATCCGTAAGCCCCTGCCCGTCTTGGGCCATGCCGGCCATGGCTTCCAGCATGGTACTCCCTTGCTCACTGGCAATTTTACGTACCTTGCTGATGGTCCCGGCGCCTATCCCGCGGGGTGGCGTATTGACAATACGGTCCAAGGATAGTTCATCCGCCGGATTCATTATCACTTTGAGATACGCCAGAATGTCCTTGATCTCCATGCGGTCATAAAATTTCATGCCGCCCACAATACGATAGGGAATCCGTTCCCTACGCAAGGCATCTTCAAAAGGACGGGACTGGGCATTGGTACGATACAGAATAACACAATCGGTTAAGCGTCTAATATTTTTATCGTACACATCCTGGAGAATTTCCCTAACCACAAAAGCGGCTTCTTCTGCTTCGGTTTCTCCTCGAAAATACTGCAGCGGCAGACCAGTCTCGTTTTCAGTCCACAAGGTCTTCGCTTTGCGTCCGCTGTTGTTTCCTACCACAGCGCCGGCCGCGGCCAATATGTTTTGTGTTGACCGATAGTTCTGCTCCAGTTTGATCACTTTGGCTTTGGGGTAATCCCGTTCAAATTCCAGTATATTGCGCAGATCCGCTCCCCGGAATTGATAAATGCTCTGATCATCGTCTCCCACCACTGTAAGATTTCCTTGTTCACCGGCCAATTGCCGAATCCAGAAATACTGACAGTGGTTAATGTCTTGGTATTCGTCCACCAGAACATATTTGAATTGATCACGGTATTTTTTATGTAGTTCCGGCTGCTCCTGAAACAAGCGAACCGTACTCATAATGAGATCACCAAAATCATACGCTTTATTGCGCACTAATTTTTTCTGGTACAAATGGTACACTTTGGCCACTTGTCGGCTGGTAAAATCCACTGCGGTTTTTTCATACTCATCCGGACCAATCAATTCATGCTTGGAGCCTTCAATACGATACCCCAGTTGAACCACTTTGAGCTGTTTCTCATCAATGTTCAATTCGCGCTGACACTCTTTGAGCAGCCGTTTGGATTCTTCCTCATCGTAGATGGTGAATTCGTACGGAATCTCTTTTTTGAGAATGCGCAGACACAACGCATGAAAAGTGCCGATCCAAATCTGCTTGGCAATGACATTTCCCAAGATTTGCTTAATGCGGTCGCGCATTTCGCCGGCTGCTTTATTGGTAAAGGTCACAGCTATAATGGCCGCAGGTGCTAGGTTGTGGTGACTAATCAGATGCGCTATGCGATAGGTAATGACGCGTGTTTTCCCGGACCCCGCGCCGGCCAACACCAAAAGCGGACCTGGTCCATATTCCACAGCCTCCCGTTGGGGAGGATTTAATTCGCTTATTGAAAAACCTTTGGCAGTCATGCGTTAGGATGATTTTCTCGAAGCGATTTCTTTGAGTTCTCGTCCGGGCCGGAAGTAGACACGACGTAAGGCGGGAACTGAAACCGGTTCGCCGGTTTTCACCACACGTCCTAAACTTGGTTTGCGTTGGCGGGTACCGAATGTTCCCAAACCACGTAATTCAATGCGACGGCCTTGTTCCAATTCGTTGGCCAAGGTCGTTATAATATGATCAACGATAACATTTCCTTCGCACTGGGCAAAACCAAAACAACGGCACAACTTCCGAGCCAAATCAACTTTATTCACGCTTAATTCTCCTCCTGGCAGTTTGTAACTCATATTGCAACATTACC
>JAGLMY010000065.1 GCA_023139775.1 bacterium | reverse complement strand
CGGGGATGACAGGGTGGGGGCTGCATTCACGGATGAGAAACAAAAAAACGCATGACTGATATATTACACGGTGCCACAGAGAACTTTTTGCGGAAAAAACCGGAAAATTCAGACTGGTTGGGGGCAGACGCATGGAAAGTGGTTGTATCTATTGCATTGATGATGACGAAGATATTTTGTTACTTTACAAAATAGTGCTGGGACAAGCGGGTCATGAAGTCGTAACGTTCTTGAGTGGAAAAGAAGCACTTAAAATCGTTGAAAAGCAAAATCCGAATCTGATTATTTTGGATGAGAAAATGCGCAATGATATTTCCGGCATGGAAATATGCAAACGGATTCGCAAAAATAAAAAAATTCCTTACATTCCTATTATTATGGTTACTGCTTTGGAAGACAAGCAAGGCAAGATTCGCAGCTTGGAAGAGGGTATTGATGATTATATACTCAAACCCTTTGATCATGAAGAACTGTTGGCCAAAGTGATGGTTATGTTGCGAATCAAACGCTTGTACATGGATTTGTTAAAAACCCGCCAGGATTTGGTGCATGCGGAAAAATTGGCTGCGGTCGGCCAATTGGCTGCTGCCATGGCGCATGAGATACGCAATCCGCTTTCTATTATTAATGCTTCGGTCCAATTTTTAAAGGGGAAACTGCATTTGGAAAAAGAAGGGCGGGAAGTGATGGAAACCGTGCTGCGGAAAATAACCCAAATCGATGGTACGATTCGTGAATTGTTGGTCGCTGCCCGCCCCATGAAATTCAAACAGCAAGCCATGGACATAAATAAAAACGCGCGTGAAGTGGTTGGATTTATCAAAGAGAAATGCCAGGCGCAGGAAGTTGAGCTGCAGCTGGAATTGGAAGACTCGATCTCAGAAGTGATGGGCGAGGAAGAACATTTGCAGCGTGTTTTTTTAAATCTGTTTATCAATGCGTTGAATAGTATGTCCGCCGGCGGAATCTTGAAGGTGGCAACGCAAGAAGAAGAGGACTCGATCAAGATTACAGTTGAAGACAATGGGCTGGGTATCTACGAAGATGATATTGAGCATTTGTTTGAGCCGTTTTTTAGTAAGCAAGCCGGTGGATCAGGATTGGGGCTTTTTGTGGTCAAGATGATTGTGGACGAATTTAAAGGCACAATTCAGGTCAATTCCACAGTAGGTCAGGGCACTAAATTTACCATTACTTTGCCTGCAATTCAGAAAAAAAAGCTAAAGCCTATATAAGTACTTCCCGATAATACTACCATCGGGGAAGGGAGTGAATATAATTATGGCAGAAACCAAAATAATTTCATATCGTCAGTGGAGAAATAGTATTGAAAAAAAAGGTTATTCTTACCATGACGAACTTAGCGATGAATCGCTACAACGCATACATAAGTTTTCCAATACCATAAAGCTTGAAGGCCGTGCTATGCATTTTCAGCAAGAAGCGAGGCTCACCATGGTGAAATTAAACAAAAAGCAGAATGGTAAAAATGAGATTAGAATGATTCAATCGCTAATAAAATTGTGCAAAAAAGAAAAAGTTTTTCGTAGCCAACAGGTAGAAAAAATCAAACGTTTAATAAAAGCTAATAAATATCATGTACCGGGAAAAATTGTGGCAAATAAGTGGTTTTCAGAAGATTCAGTAACTTAGTTCCGAAACTATGGAATTTGTTGCATAGTTGTATTTCACACCTTAAATTAAGGCAACAGGTACACCTGTTGCCTTAATTTTTTTTTAAATAATATACCTAATTTAAAAGCCTATTTTCATCCCATGTTTTTACCCAGTCCCTAATTTTCTTGCCATAAAACGGCACGTATCTTGCATATGTTTATTGTACTTTTAAAAATGATGAGGCGTGCATGAAAAAACAGCTTAAGCAGAGAATACTAATTATTGACGATGAGCCGGAAATTTGCTGGATCATAAAAAAAGTATTGTCTGAGAAAGGATTTGATGTTTTTAATGCCTTTAATGGTGAGCAAGGAATTGAACAGGTAGCCGAAGTGGATCCGGATTTGGTTTTTCTCGATATAAAACTCCCCGGTATTGATGGTCTGGAAGTCCTGCGACAAGTGAAAGAAAAACATCCCACTCTTCCCGTAATTATTCTTTCTGCTTTTGATGATGTGAATGCCGCTGTTCGTGCTATGAAATTAGGCGCCTACGATTACCTCAGCAAACCGCTCAATGTTGACGAAATGCAGATTACGCTAAAGAACGCGCTGAAAACCAGGCAATTGATGATTGAGATCAAAGATTTGAAAAAGAAAATCAAGAACAAAGAACAGGAAAACATGGTCTGGTCCTGTCCTGGCATGCAAAAGGTAATGGATTTGGTTGAGCGCATTGCCCGTTACGATGTAACAGTGCTCATTTGTGGTGAGAGCGGTACTGGGAAAGAATTGATCGCCGAGTCTATTCACAACCAGAGTCTGCGTTCTGAGCAGCCCTTGATTTCAATTGATTGCAGCGCTTTGCCGGAAAACCTGGTGGAATCCGAACTGTTTGGTTATGAAAAAGGCGCCTTCACCGGCGCCAACGAAAGCCGGCCCGGACGTTTTGAGATGGCCCACGGTGGCACCCTGTTTTTGGATGAGATCGGCAATTTGTCCATTCAGATCCAGATGAAAATGTTGCGCGTGTTACAAGAACGCAAACTACGCCGCTTGGGTGGCAAACACGAAATTGAAATTGATGTACGCTTGATTACGGCCACTAATACGAAGCTGGAAAAAGCCATGCAGGGAAATCAATTTCGCGAAGATCTGTATCATCGTTTAAACGAGATCACTATTCAATTGCCGCCGTTGCGCGAACGGCAGGAAGATATCAGGCTGATGCTGCAGCATTTTTTGGAACGCTTTAGCCGGCAGTTTAATAAATCCGTGCATACCATTGCTCCGGATGCCCTGGAATTTTTACAGAGTTATTCCTGGCCCGGAAATATTCGCGAATTGATGAACGTAATGAAACGAGCGGTTGTTATGGCGAACGACACCATCGAATTCACCCATCTTCCCATGGAAAGTTTTCAAAAAACCAGACCTCCGGCAAATATTTCCATGCAACCGCTTACCAGTGTGAATCATTCCATTCGCCCTTTGAAAGAGCTTTGTCAGGAGGTCGCGCGCAAGGTGGAGAGGGAAACAATCAGTCGTGTCTTGCAGGAAACCCGTTGGAATAAAGTCAAGACTGCCCGGCTGTTGAAGATAAATTACAAAACCTTGTTTAATAAAATGAGGGAACTTGGAATCTAGGGGGTGGAATTAATGCAGACCATGGAATTAACAGATTGTGAACTTTGGAAAAGATACCAGCAGAAGAAAGATATGTCCGCCAGAGAAGAGTTGCTAAAACGCAATGTGCCGTTGGTGCGTTTTACTATCGAACGTATGACCATTCCACAGAATCGTTCTTGGCTCGATACGGATGATCTCATGACCGCGGGAATCATTGGCCTGATCGATGCCGTGGAAAAATTCAATCCGGAATTGGGTGGTAAGTTTTCAACCTATGCGTTTTTTCGCATCCGCGGCGCGATCCTGGATGAGATGCGCGCTATGGATTGGGTGCCGCGTTCGGTGCGCCAGAAAACGCGTGAATTGGAACAGGCCTATAAAGTGCTGAGTGACAAATTGCATCGTCCGGTCACAGATCAGGATTTGGCCAAGTATTTCAAGGTATCGCAAAAACGTTTTCAGAGCATGTTGTCGGATATTTATATTCCTCCCATGATCTCTCTGGATGAGATACAGGAAGATCGCGAGAAAAAACACCGTGATGTGGTTGCCGCGGAAAACAATCCGGCTGAACGTGACTTGGGCGGTGCTTTTACCGAATTAGCAGCAAAAGAAGCGCGTGATTTGCTGGGAAATTTGATTGAACGCTTGCCGGAAAAAGAACGCCTGGTTCTCACTCTGTACTATTACGAAGAATTGACCCTGAAAGAAATTGCGGCTATTCTGGAAGTGACGGAATCCCGTGTCTGTCAGATTCATGGCCAGGCCATTATTCACTTGAAAACTACCATGAAGGCCGAGCGCATGGATTTTGTGATTAAATAATTTTGGGGTTGCTGTTTAAAATATCCGGGTCTATAATTGTTCTGCTCGAATTGCTAATAATTATGGAGTGAGGATAAAGTAAATGGCAGGGAAAAAGATACTGGTGGTGGATGACCACCAAGAAATGGTAGATTTGATAGAAGAGAGTTTTCGCTTACGGGGATATCAGGTGGTCGGTGCGGCCAATGGCCAAGAGGCATTGGCCAAAGTCTACCAAGAAAAACCGGATTTAGTGTTGCTGGATGTTATGCTGCCCTTGATTGACGGATATGAGATCTGTCGGACACTAAAATTCAATGAGGAAACCAAGCACATTCCCATCATATTGCTTACTGTCAAAGGTAATGAATCCGATATCGAACGGGGTTTTGAAGTGCGTGCTGACGGCTATGTGGTAAAACCGTTCGAGCCCTCAGAACTGACTGAATTTGCCAAAAAATTCTTAAAATAATCAAAAGCCCAGGTCTTTCCTGTCAATCTGTCAGGAAAAGGAGTTTTGGAAATGAAAACGGTTATAAAACGTTACCAGGAATTTGGCCAGGCCAAAAACTGGGATTTAACCCCTTTGCATAAAAAAATTATTGAGAGTATATTTCATCTGCATGATCATTTCACGGAAATCCAGATGGCTCAGCAGGCAAGTCTGGCCAATGTGCCGCGCAAGATCCTGATCACAGTATTGCATCGCCTGGTAGAAGCCGGACTCATTCGTAAAATTTATTTTGGGGAAGACAAGAGTTATTATGAGCATGTGTACGGGCACATTCACCATGACCATTTGGTCTGCTTGCAGTGTGGCGCCATTGTTGAATTCCGTGATGAAACAATTGAACAGAAGCAGGCTGTGGTTTGCCAGGAGCATGACTTTATCATGGTCAAGCATTCCCTGCACATACTGGGTATTTGTTCTACCTGCCGAAAAAAAACACAGCTCACTCCGGCATCGTTTCCAGCGGAAGAGGATGCGCAGCAAGAGGGTGAAAGCCTGCCGCTTTCTGCTGTTTTGGATGGTCATGCGGCCAGGGTGGAGCGCCTTGAGGGTGGAGAAGGAATGCAGCGGCGTTTGCGGGAAATGGGGATATTGCCAGGCAGTGTTGTGGAAGTTATTGCCAACCAATTTGCCGGGCCGTTTATTATCCGGGTCAAGGAAGGCAAACTGGCCATTGGTCATAACATTACGCATAAAGTCATTGTCCGTGATTTGGGAAAAAAATAACCACTCAGTAAGAGGGAGAGCAGACGGTTGCCATGAATCATTTTGAAGTCATGTTAGAAAAGGTGATCCAGCCCAGATGTCTGGCCGGGACAGTGCTGGAAATAGGACCAGGCACCTTGTGGCCGGGACTACGGTTGCTCCAACAGAATGCCCGGTTGGATTTAAAAGGGGTTGGGTATTCTGCTGAGGAGCGAAGCCAAGCTTTGGAAAAGGCCAAACAATGGCAGTGCCGTGCCCGGGTGGAATATTTGCCACCGCGAGATGAGAAAAAGTTTTTCTTGCCGGATCGTAGTGTAGATGTAGTGATCTCATTCGGCGCTTTGCATGCCTGGCAGCAGCCGGCAGCGGTTTGCAATGAAATTGCCAGGGTTTTAAAAGTGGGGGGTGGATTTTTTATCGGAGATGTTCGTCAGGATGCCAAATGGTGGTCCAGTGCATTGCTCTCGAATCGTACTCCGGGTTTGAAAGCTGTTTATCAGGCAAAAAAACAGTCGCATTCTTTATCGGAATTTCGAGCGCTTCTGGCCGGCACTCGACTGGAGCATGGTGTAGTCCAGACGCGCGGTCCGGATGTGTGGGTACTCAACACTTGAAATAAATACCGAAAAAGCGCTTGTGTTTCAATATATACTATGGTATTTTCACTTTTTTAAACTAGTGCAGTGTCTCTTAATTAACGGTACAGACGTCACCCCGGCATGATTGTAGCCGGGGTCCAGGACTGTGACTTTTTCAAACAAAACCCCTGGATTCCGGCTGAAAGCATGCCGGAATGACGATAGAAGCA
>JAGLMY010000064.1 GCA_023139775.1 bacterium | reverse complement strand
ATAAAATCAAATGTACCCATATTTTGGAGACACTACACTAGCTTTTTTATGGCGGAGTAGCTCAGATGGTCTAGAGCACACGGTTCATACCCGTGGTGTCCGGGGTTCAATTCCCTGCTCCGCTACCAGCAATTTCGCATCGCGAAATTGCAGAGCAGGTGAGCAGATGAACAGGAGAACAGTAGGGAAAAGCGAACCTGCGGTCAACTGATCAACTGATCAACTGTTCTGAATTTTGCGATTTAATCTAATTGGCCTGAAAGCAAGTCTTTCAGGCCTTTTTTATAATAGCACGAGGCCACCAATTTTTTCGGGGGAGTTTCTCCCCCGAAGAAATTGGTGGAGCTGTAGAGACGCGATTAATCGCGTCTCTACTTTTATGGGTTTTTGTATTTATATCCCGGTCAATTTATCTCCACATCCCAATGAAGGGAACAGCAATGTATTTTATGTTGTTTTTTTCTTAAGTCTGCGATATTGTAACCAAATAGATGAACTGTTGGAATAGTTAGTTTCTGGGAGGCATTTTATGGGTCTAATGAGTGAATATATAGCTAGACGCATGAGCGCAAAGGACCTTGAGGAGGAGTTGCTGGGTCTAATAAAGCAGTACAATGATTACAGAGGAACAAATCTTTTAGTCATGGCGAGTGCTGTAGGCAAACCGATACCCGATATTGTCTTGACACAAGAGGATTTTTATATGATCGCTGATATGCTTTCTAATCCTAGTGATGTTTCGAAAGTGGATATTTATCTAGAAACACCTGGTGGTAGCGGTGAAGCTGCAGAAGAAATAGTTGAATTTATTCGAGAAAAGTATGATTACGTCTCTTTTGTGGTTTCAGGAGAAGCTAAAAGTGCCGGGACTATTATGGTTTTATCGGGAGATGACATTTTAATGACTAAGACTGGAAGTCTGGGTCCTATAGATGCCCAAGTGAGGATAGGCAGATCAACGATATCCGCATTCGATTATATGGAGTGGGTCAAAGATAAGCATCAAGAAGCGGATAAGCAAGGTCGTTTAAATCCTTTTGATGCGACAATGGTTGCCCAGATAAGCCCTGGCGAATTAAAAGGTGTAAATCATTCGTTGCTTTTTGCCGAAGATTTAGTTGGAAAATGGCTTCAAAAATATAAGTTTAAACATTGGAAAATAACTGAAACACGCAAAGCTTCAGTTACAGATACGATGAAAGCGAAACGAGCAAAAGAGATTGCCCAAGAACTGACAAATCATAGCAAATGGAGGTCTCACGGCAGATCTATCAAGATTGAAGACCTTGAAGAAATCGGGTTGCGTATAACAGAAGTAGACAAAGATGAACAGCTAAGGACGATTGTATATAAAATTCAAACAGTATGTAGATTACTTTTTAATTCTACGCATACGTACAAAATATTCGCGACCGATAAAGAAAAAATATTTAAGTCTGCAACACCAGTATTAGAGGCGCCCCGTATTCCACAAAAAGCGCAAGTTCCTGAGGTTGTAGAGGCTGAGGTTAAATGCACGCAATGCGGAAAAGGCATTAAGATTTATGCAAAACTATCAAATAATCCGGCTATAGATCAGGATTTTCAACGTCGAGGATTTGTACAGTTGCCAAGGGATAATAAGGTTAGGTGCGATTGCGGTTTTGAAATAGACTTAGGTGGGTTGAGAAACGAAATCGAATTAAAAACAGGATTAAAGGTTGTTGACTAATCCTTTGAAAGAGGGGTAAAATAAAGATTATGAAAAACATATCGAAAAAAGACGAAGCGAAAGAAAAGGCACTTTTACATTTTCTTTGCAGGACCAAGCAAGGGAAATATGCAAAGATTGATGAAGATTCCTTAGCTTTTGCCCGCGTAAAAGAAGAACGGGAAGAGAATGAAACTCTGACCGAAACATTTTATTATAACGTAAGCTGAAGAATCATCTATAATACCACTAAATCCGAGTCAATTATTTTAAATGTAACCTGTTAAATGTAACCAAAATCCACCACCTAATTCGGATACTACTTCGCCGTCATCCCGGACTCGATCCCTTCGACTTCGCTCAGGCCAGGCCGGGATCCAGAAAAGCCTTTGTTTACAAGAGTCCTGGATCCCAGCTACGACCATGCTGGGATGACGAGTGGTTGTTTGGCAGTTATATACTTGCTGTAGCGTGATACTGTTTTTCTGGATTCTCTTTTTTATTAAAGGATATTATTTTTTTGACGGCGGATCCAGGATGTAAATAATTTATAAATGTTTAACATAATTGTATATATATTCAAATATCTATTATAAAACCCTTGTTATTTCGCTTTTTCTAATGTAAATACATTACAATACAAAATACTTAGGTTAGTATTAATTAGTTGAGTCTGTTGCGGAAAGCTTTTTTTATTTCTTTGTGGTTCCGTCATCCCGGAATGCCTAAATCCGGGGCGGAAGCCAGTCACCCAGCCTAAAGGCGGCTGGGACAATCAGGTAAGAAACTTGTTTTGAGGTGAAGTTTCTTAGAAGGTTTTAATTTTAAAGGAATTAAAAGCCACTGGATACCCGCTTACTACATGCGGGTATGACAAAACCGACTAAATGCTTAGGCTTCTAGTTAATTTATATAAGGGAGTTTGTCATGGCTGTTACTTTTCGGCAGAAATTATCTGAGGGTATTGTCTTATTTGATGGCGCCATGGGTACCATGCTGTATAAAAAAGGCGCCTACATTAATCAATGTTATGAGGCCTTAAATCTCTCAGACTCCAAGCTGGTTTTAGATATTCACGCTGAGTATGTCAAAGCCGGGGCGGATGTGATTGAGACCAATACATATGGCGCCAATGGGAAGAAACTCAAAGGATTTGGTCTGGAAGGCAAGGTTGAGGAAATTAACCGGAAAGCTGTGCAACTGGCTCGGGAAGCGGCCGGCCGGACGGTGCTGGTGGCAGGATCAATTGGTCCCTTGGGAGTCTACTTGCAACCACGTGGTCTGATTTCTGAAGCAGAAGCGCGGGAATTGTATGGCCGGCAAATGAGAGCGTTGCTGGCCAACGGTGTGGATCTGCTGATTTTGGAAAGTTACGCGGATGTCAATGAGTTGAAACTGGCGGTGGAGGTGGCACGTTCGCTTTCGGATCTGCCGATTGTGGCCCAAGGCTCTTTTAATCAAAAACACGAGACGGAAATCGGTACTACGCTTGAAACCTTTTTATGCGAAGCCGATACCCTGGATGTGGATGTGATTGGTTTTAATTGTTCCACCGGACCGGCGGACATGCTCACCTTGTTGGAAAAAACCATTCCTAAGATCTCAAAACCCATTTCCTGTCAACCCAATGCCGGGATGCCCAAGGTGGTAGAGGGACGTTATTTTTATTTGGCTTCCACAGAATACATGGCAGAGTATGCCAAACGTTTTATTCAGACCGGTGCCCGGGTGGTCGGTGGTTGTTGCGGCACAGCACCCAAACATGTGAAAGCCATGCGTTCTGCGATTCGCGCCCTGTTTCCGGGACAACGTCAAGTAGTGATTGAGAGCAAGGAAACAGTATGCCAAACCACAGTTGCGGAAACTGCGCTGGAAGCAAAGTCCAAATTCGGAGCGCGTTTGCAACGCGGTGAATTTGTGACCACAGTGGAGATCACCCCGCCGCGCAGTGCGGACCCGCAACCCACTATACAGAAATGTGAGTACTTGAAAAAATCCGGTATTGATGCGGTAAACATTCCGGATGGGCCGCGTGCTTCTGCTCGTCTCTCACCCCTGGTTTTGGCCATATTGATTGAACAGCAGGTGGGTATTGAATCCGTGCTGCACTACACCTGCCGGGACCGGAATATTATCGGCATGCAATCGGATTTGCTGGGTTTGTACGCGGCCGGAATTAGGAACCTGCTCATTGTAACGGGGGATCCGCCCAAGGTCGGTGACTATCCGGACGCAACAGCGGTTTTTGATGTGGATTCCATAGGCTTAACACGTATTGTTACCGGCCTGAATCGCGGTCAGGATGTAGGAGGCAATCCGATTCCTTCGCCCTTGGGTTTTGTAAAAGGTGTTGGAGTGAACCCCGGAGCGATTAATTTGGAGGAGGAGATCCGGCGCTTGCGGCAAAAGATCGATGCCGGGGCGGAATTTATGATCACGCAACCGATTTTTGATCCGGAGATTTTTTTGTGTTTTCGTGACCGGATTAAGGATATTGCGATTCCGATTGTAGCCGGCGTGTGGCCGCTGGTTTCATATAAAAACGCGGAGTTTATGAACAATGAAGTGCCGGGAGCCAGTGTGCCGGACGCTATTATGGAACGTATGCGCGTCAAAGGCAGCGGACCGGAAGCGCAGAAAGAAGGGGCGCGTATTGCCGGTGAGGCGCTCTCGCTGATTAAAGATTCGGTGCAGGGAGCGCAAGTTTCGGCTGCTTTTGGCAAGGTGGAATTGGCAGTCGAAGTGCTCCAACAGGGTGGAGTGCTAACTTAACCCGGACAAGCCGGAACCAAAAATATTTGACAAGATTAACAGGATATACGGGATTTTAAATAAATCCCATCAATCCTGTCAAAAGAAATTCTTTGCGCTCTTTACGGCGAATGTTTTTCTGCTATAAAAAGTACGAGTTTGAGAATTAAGATAGTAAGGAGGGTGTTCGTGAAGCATAAACCAAGTTTTGCTAAAACGTCCAGGCCGGTACCACCCTGGATACTTATGCTGACGGTTTTTGTCACCGGAAATGTGATTATGATGCTTGAGGTGGTGGGAACACGAGTGGTCGGACCTTTTTTCGGTGTAGGTATTTATGTCTGGTGTGCTTTGATAACAGTAGCACTTTTGGCGCTTTCGGCCGGTTACTGGCTGGGAGGTCGTTGGGCGGATGCCAAACGCCGGCCGGAATTTTTGTTTCTTGCGATTCTAGTGGCCGCGGTGTTTACCTTTTTAATTCCGGTGATGCGCAACCCTTTATTGAATTTTGCCGGACAATTTGGTGTGCGGGGCGGAGTATTGTTGGGCAGTGCTCTATTGTTTGGCGCGCCGCTCTTTTTATTAGGTGTTGTGAGTCCGTATGCAACCAAACTGTTTACTGATCAGTTTGAAAAAATCGGTTCCCGGGTAGGCCTCTTATATTCGGTTTCCACACTGGGAAGTTTTGTCGGCACAGTGGCCATGGGTTTTTATTTGATCCCGAATTTTCGGATCAGCTCTATTTTGCTGGCTTTGGGATTGGCCCTGCTTTTCATGCCCCTGGTTTACTTTTTACTGGTCCGTGCGCGCAAGTGGCCATTGTTTGCCTTAGCCGTGATTGTTGGTGTCGGCGCGTTACTCTTTTTTCCTCGCGCGCCACGTACACAACAGTTGAATGATTATGTGAAAGTGATTTATAAAACCACCAGTTTTTACGGAGAAATCAAAGTAGTGCAGGCCGGTGAGCAACGGGTATTGCTGGTGGACGGGGTTACCCAATCCGAAGAAAAAATCAAAAACCACCAAGTCACTCCGGCGTATATAATCGATATGAACAATTTAATTTCGCGCTATCATCCGACGGCCGGTAAAGCCCTGGTCATTGGTTTGGGCGGCGGCAATATTGTGCATGCTTTACTGGAGAAAAATTTTACCGTGGATGTGGTTGAGATCGATAAAAAAATAATTTTCGTGGCAACCCAATATTTCGGAGTGGACCCCAAACAAGCCAACATTACCTTAGAAGACGGGCGGCGTTTTGTCCGGAAGTGCAAAACAAAGTATGATGTGGTAGTGCTCAACACCTTTAGCGGCGAATCTACTCCCTCGCATATGCTCACGCGTGAATTTTTTAAAGAGGTAAATGGTGTTTTAAATGACTCTGGGATTTCTGTGTTGAACTTTATCAGTTATGTCCAGGGCCCGCATCGTTTTGCCGCGGCTGCGGTGCAAGCTACACTGCGAGCCGAGAACGATTGGTGCCAGGTCTATTTCCGTGAATCCAAACATAATTTTTCCAATATTTTGTATGTAGCAGGACGCGGAGGTGTGGTTCCGGAACCGTTGGAAGATACGGTCTGGGAAGAACTAAAAAAAACAGCTACGATCATTTCCGGTCAAGACGATGCGGTGGTATGCACGGATGATTATAATCCGGTAGATTTTTTAAACCGAGTGGTGTATCGCCGCTGGAGACAGTTGGTGATTGATTCTTTGGGCTCTGACGTGTTGCTCAATTAACAATTCGATGTCTACCCTATCAACTCAGTTCAAAGAAAAATTACACAAGCTGCTGCCAACCAGGGGCGCACTGGTGGTTGGTGTTTCCGGCGGAGCGGATTCAGTAGCACTCTTGTATCTCTTGGCTCAGCTGGTTCCGGCGGCTGCCACTCGGCTCCGGGTTGTGCATGTGCATCACGGTTTGCGCGGAAAAGCGGCAGATCGTGATCTTTCCTTGGTGGTCCGTCATTCTCAAAAACTTAACCTTCAGTATCAGCTGTATTATAGTGATGTTGCTAAAATCGCCAAGAAAAAAGGGGTCAGTGTGGAAGCGGCCGGGCGCTTGGTCCGGCATGATTGTTTCCTGGACGCAGCCAGGGTAAGCAAAGCGCGCGCGGTGCTCTTGGCACATCATCAGGATGATCAAATCGAGACGTTTTTGTTACATCTTATGCGAGGAGCCGGCCCAACCGGTTTGTCTGCCATGCAAGCTAACAGAGCCTTTCCGCATCCGGACGCACCACAGTCGTTACGTCTTATTCGGCCACTCTTGGAAATACCGAAACGTGAGTTGGAGCATTTTTTACGTAAATATAAAATTGCCTGGCATCAAGACCAAAGCAATCTGAATACTACCTTTACCCGAAATCGTATTCGTCATCACTTGTTGCCTTTGCTGGAGAAAGAGTACAATCCGCAAATCCGGACGTGTTTGGCCCGGAGTTATGAAATTTTAGCACGCGAAGATGAACTGCTTACAAAACAAACCGAACGTGCGCTGCGAAAACTCGGAAAGCTGCAGCAGGCCAAGCAGATAAAGATCAATCGTACCTGGTTTCAGCGCCTGCCGCAGGCTATACAATTTCGTCTGTTAGCGCGCGTGTGGGAATCGTTGTGCATACCTCAGAAAAGTGCCCAACATCTCAACCGGCTTCATAAAGCAATCCAGGGTGGCCATGTTGGACTGAGTTTGCCCGGAGTATGGTTCGCCTGGACGCGAGGTGAGACCTTGCATTTGGCCAAGCGCCGGCCAAAAGGCGCGAGTCCGGGATTTGCGCTCCCGGTTCGTCAGGGACCAGGGAAGAACCCCAAGTGTCTGTATGGGGTCGAAAGCAAATCAATATCAGTACCCAAGCAAGTACGAAAAAAAAACCGGAGGCCGACAGAGATTCTGGTGGATGCCAAAAAATGGCCTTCAGCATTACAATTGCGGCCATATCAAAGCGGGGATTGGATGAGACCGTTGGGCATGGGCAAGAGTAAAAAATTGATAAAAAAAATACTTTCAGAGATGAAATTGACAAATGTCCAAAAAAAGAGCTGGCCCTTGTTGGCCAAGGGCTCAGAGATCATCTGGGTCTATCGTGGTCCAATCTCTGAGCGGGTTAAAATTACGGCTACTACAAAAAAAGCCCTTAAAATAAGGATTTTTCCGCAAACGCCAGAGCAGGGCAGGATCGATCCACCGTCAAAAAAATAATATCCTTTAATAAAAAGGAAAATACAGAAAAACGGTATCACGCTACAGCAAGTATATAACTGCCAAACAACCACTCGTCATCCCAGCATGGTCGTAGCTGGGATCCAGGACTCTTGTAAACAAAGGCTTTTCTGGATCCCGGATCGAGTCCGGGATGACGGCGAGCTAGGATCCAAATTAGGTAGTGGATTTCAGAAATATTTAAAAGTTGCCTCACCCGAGGCAGTGTGCTAGGATGAAAATCCATAATAATGCTGTGGATTATCAATATATCAAAGGAATCCCCGAACTTTAGTCCGGGGTTACCGCATCCCCTCTACCTTTAGGGAGAGAGGATGAAGGGTGAGGGTTACCTGAATACTCCGCACTTCAGTGCGGGGATGATTTATGTTTTTTATTTTTAGCAGTAATTGTTTTAGGAGGACGTTCGTGAATAACTCGTTAAAGACATTATCTTTTTGGTTGTTTATTTTTGTGGTTGTCATCATGCTGGTCAATTACATCAATCTGCCCAAACGTATTGGGCAGAAACAATATACGTATTCGGAATTTTTAAAAGATGTGAAGCAGGGCGAAATTTCCCAAGTGGTTATTGTTCAGAAAGAACAATCCGGCAAAGAAATCACCGGGAAGCGGAAAGACGACACCTCGTTTAACCTGATAGCACCCTCGGATGACCCCTTGCTGTTTAATACCCTGCACAATAAAAATGTTGAGATTGTGAGTAAGATTCCTCAAACCTCAGTGGGACAATGGCTGGCAACCTTTTTCTTTTCCTGGGGTCCGGTGGTTGCTTTTATTTTATTCTGGTTGTACTATCTGAATAAAATGCAGGGCGGCGCCGGCGGCGCCATGTCCTTTGGTAAAAGTAAAGCTAAACTGCAAACGGCCAGCAACCGACCGAAGGTGACTTTTGTTGACGTGGCTGGAGTAGATGAAGCCAAGCAAGATCTGGAAGAAATCATTGAATATTTAAAAGACCCCGGTAAATTTCAACGGCTGGGGGGCAAAATCCCCAAAGGCGTTTTATTGCTTGGTCCTCCGGGAACCGGAAAAACGCTTTTGGCCCGGGCGGTGGCAGGTGAGGCCGCAGTTCCTTTCTATAGTATTTCGGGTTCGGATTTTGTAGAAATGTTTGTGGGTGTGGGTGCTTCCCGGGTCCGCGATTTATTTGATCAGGGCAAGAAAAAT
>JAGLMY010000063.1 GCA_023139775.1 bacterium | reverse complement strand
CGCAGATAGACGCAGATATTTATAGTTTAAGAGATAAATAAATTTTAATCTGTATTTATCGGCGTTCATCGGCGGCCAATTTTCTTTCCATTAGTTCACTGACCAGATACATATTCAGCAATCCCAACCTTGACGAACTTTAGCGTCCGTAGTAGAATAGCCAGCCGTTTGATCTTTTCTGTTACCAACTCATTAGACACGAATCGGCATTGCCTTCTAAACGATGCTCAGGCAATGCTGAAAAACCAGAAAGAGTGTGAATGCGGGAGCGGACGTATGGCGTTGGAGGAAATCGATCCGTCCGGGCAGATACACGAATGCATCCGTCGGGCAGCCTGATTTTTAAATAGTAAACGTGTTGGAGAAGCCAAGTGCGCTTGGCAAAAAAATCCAGCGAAGATAATACCTGTTGAGGTAGCAAATGTCTTATATTGTTATGGCACGGAAGTGGCGGCCACGTAGTTTTGAATCGGTTGTCGGGCAAGATCATATTGTACGTACCTTAAAAAATGCAATTCATGCCAACCGGATTTCTCATGCCTATCTCTTTACCGGACCGCGTGGTGTAGGCAAAACCACCACAGCCCGTTTAGTGGCTAAGGCGGTCAATTGTCTGTCACCGGAAGTAGGAGAACCGTGCAATCATTGCGTGCGTTGTGAGGAAATTCAAGGGAGTACCACGACGGATGTCATTGAGATCGATGCTGCTTCCAACGGTCTGGTGGATGATGCCAGGGAATTAAGAGAAAAAGTCCGCTACGCGCCCGTGGCCTGCCGCTATAAAGTTATTATTATTGACGAAGTCCACATGATGAGTAATGCGGCCTTCAATGCCATGCTTAAAACCCTGGAAGAACCGCCGGCTCATACCGTATTTATCCTGGCCACTACTGAATCGCACAAGGTTCCGGCAACGATTATTAGCCGGTGCCAGCGCTATGATTTTCGCAGAATTCCTGAGACCGAGATTACCGAGCGTTTGGCGGTAATGGCTGCTGCTGAATCCATTGAAATCAACGAAGAAGCTTTGCATGTCATTGCCCGTGGCGCGGAAGGAAGTTTGCGGGATGCCCAAAGTCTGTTTGATCAGATAATCAGTTTTAGCGGCAACTCGATTAAGACCTCGGATGTGGTTACGGTTTTAGGTTTGGTGGACACCCAAATTTTCATTGATTTAGTAGAAGCCATAGCAACCCAGGATGCCTCCCGTGCCTTGCGTGTGCTGGATCAGTTGGTCAATAACGGTGCTGATTTACGCCTCTTCATGAAAGACTGGGTTGAGTACTGGCGGCAACTGGTAATTGTCCGGGTGGTGAGCAATCCTCAGGACGAGCTGCTGCATCTGTCCGGCCAGGTTGCGGAAATGGTGGATCGCCAGGCAAAATTATTTCCGCTGGATGAATTGATAAATTTGGCAAAAATGGCGGCACTAACGGATGATGAATTACGCCGTACCCAACATCCTCGCTTTCTGTTGGAATTATTTTTGCTGCAACTCTGTTCCGCCAATCGGGTGGTTTCCTTAGAAACGCTGTGGCGGGAACTACAGGCTATGGAAGAGAGGATCGTAACACTACCGGAAAATGTGGCCGTGTCAGGTGCGCAAGTGAATACAACATCCACAGCAGTTTCCGAAGCTCCGGAATCAATTGTCAAACCGGTTGAAACTGAACCCACGGTTTCTCAGGCAGGAGAGCCGGCTTTGGTTGTAGATACCCTGGAAGAGGTCGTAACTACCGGTTATCTGGATACAGTACGTGAAAACTGGACGCATATTATAGATGCGGTGGGTCAAAAGAATCGTCGCGTTCAGGCTTTACTTCGGGATGTTACATTAACCGGAGCGGAAGAAGGACTTATAGAACTGGCCTGTCTTTCAACGTATCATTTAACCGGTTTGGAAAAAGATGATGTACGTAAATTGATTGAATCGGTTTTAGCAGCGGAATTAGGCCGCCGGACCCGTGTACAGCTAACCTGCGAGGCGGCGGAGACACCCACGGATGCAGAAACTCAAATTGCGCCTGAGGATCGCAAAAAAGAATTTGATGAGATTTCCCGCAAAGAACCACTGGTTAAAAAAACCCTGGAAATGTTTGGTGGTCAAATTGTGGATATCATACCAAAACATCCCTCTGGAGGTAACAAATGAGTTTTATGAATATGGCCAAGCAGTTAAAGAATATGCAGAGTGAGATGAAAAAAGCTCGAGTTGTGCTGTCCGCGCAGTCTGTTACCGGAAAATCCGGTGCCGGCGCTGTGATGGTTGAAATGAACGGCGCCATGGATATTAAACAAGTTACCATTGATCCGAAAGCCATTGAAAAACAGGATGCAAAATACTTGGAAAAAATGGTCACCGAGGCTTTTTCTGATGCTTTGCGCCGCGTGCAGAAAATGGCCGGCGCGCAGTTGGGAAGCATTACCGGGATGGCTGGTAAAAATCCCTTTGGCGGATAATTTTCATGACCTTGTATTCCGGTGCGTTGGCGCGTATGATCGATGAATTGGGGCGGATGCCCGGGGTGGGGCCTAAAACAGCCCAGCGCTTGGCCTTTTATCTGTTGCGTCAAGAACCCGCGGCTGTTGAACGTCTGGCTAAAACTCTGGTGGAAGCCAAAGAAACAATCCGATACTGTTCCATCTGCTTTTCCTTGTGCGAAGAGGAAACCTGCAAAGTCTGTCAGGATGCTCACCGTGATGCGACAACCATTTGTGTGGTGGAGGAACCCAATGATGTATTTGTCTTGGAACGAACCAAAGTGTTTAAAGGGCAGTATCATGTGCTGATGGGGACCTTGTCCCCCTTAGATGGGATTGGACCGGAAGATTTGAAGATCACGGAATTATTGAAACGTCTGGAAACCGGGAGGGTAAAAGAGGTTGTAATTGCCACCAATCCGGATGTTGAAGGGGAAGCCACGGCCATATATCTGGGCAAATTGATTAAACCCTTAGGCCTTAAAGTTACTCGTCTGGCCAGCGGATTGCCGGCTGGAGGAAATTTGGAGTATGCGGATGATATAACTATTAGCCGGGCCTTGGGAGGTCGACGGGAGTTGTGAACTGTAAGAATAAACGCCAAAAAGCAGCAAAATAGACTCTTGTTTTTTTTAATGAAAGGCGTATAATACCACCCCGATAGGTTGTTATTGCGATAGGGAAAAAGGCATGTCAAGTTTACTGTTCTTAGGTGATCTTATCGTAGAACTCCAAAAACACACAAATAGTCTGTGTTTTAAGCATAAGAATTTTAATCCGATCATTTTTTTAAATAGCAATAATTATGTAATGAAAGGGATAGGTCAATTGGAAGTTGTCATGGTCTAGTGTAGTGCGTCTAACACTTCTTTACGTTTGTTTTTATGAATTTCGCCTTTATTTCGTCATTCCGGCACGCTTTAAGCCGGAATCTAGGGATTTTTTCTATGAAACCATATCTCCTGGACCCCGGCTAAAATCATGCCGGGGTGACATACGTAAAAGAATTTATGACGCACTACACTAGGGTGATTCCAATTAAATAAATTTTACTGATAAAATATCAACGGAAGAAGGAGTTAGCTATGTCTAAGAAAAAAATGGTTACAATCGATGGAAATACCGCAGCAGCTCACGTCGCCTACGCATTCAGCGAAGTGGCGGCCATCTATCCAATTACACCCAGTTCGTCCATGGGTGAAAACGCTGACGAATGGGCCAGCCAAGGTCGTAAGAATATTTTTGATAAGAAGGTCGATGTCATTGAGATGCAGTCTGAAGCCGGCGCTGCCGGGGCGGTTCATGGTGCTTTAAGTGCCGGCGCGATGACCACGACATTCACAGCTTCACAAGGCTTATTACTGATGATTCCGAATATGCACAAAATTGCCGGTGAAATGCTTCCGACCGTATTTCATGTATCCGCTCGATCGCTGGCGTGTCAGAGTTTGTCCATTTTTGGCGATCATTCTGATGTTATGTCAGTCAGAAATACCGGTTTTGCCATGATGGCGGCATCTTCAATTCAGGAGACTATGGATATCTCTGTGGTAGCGCACTTGGCGACATTGAAAGCGCAAGTGCCTTTCTTGAGTTTTTTTGACGGCTTCAGAACATCTAATGAGGTCCAAAAAGTGGAAGAAATCTCCTATGACGATATCGCATCATTGATTGAACCGGAATATATTGAACGCTTTAGAAATAGAGCAATGAGACCTGAAGCACCAATCATTAAAGTTTCTGCTCAAAATCCAGATGTTTATTTCCAGGGCCGCGAAACAGTTAATAAGTATTATGCTGAAATTCCTGCAATCGTTCAGGAATATATGGATAAATTAGCCAAAGTTATCGGAAGAAAGTATCATCTGTTTGATTATGTTGGTGCTCCTGACGCGGAAAAAGTTATTATTGCCATGGGAAGCGGATGTGATACGATTGAACAAACTGTCAACTATTTGGTTGCTAAGGGAGAAAAAGTCGGGGTCATTAAGGTTAGACTTTATAGGCCTTTTTCAGTAAAAGCTTTTATTGCCGCCATTCCTGCAAGTTGTAAAAAAATTGCAGTACTCGATAGAACCAAAGAACCCGGTTCTATCGGCGAACCGCTATACCTTGATGTTGTTGCAGCCTTAGCAGGTAAGGATATCAAGGTAATCGGCGGACGTTATGGTCTATCCAGTAAAGAATTCACACCAACACATGTAAAAGCTGTTTATGATCATCTTGCTGGAAAAGCATTTCACAATTTTACGGTTGGCATCACTGATGATGTGACCAACCTTTCGCTGGAAATTAAGGAAAAAATCCGTTTGGCACCTAAAGATGTTGTGAATTGTATGTTCTGGGGCCTGGGCGCAGATGGAACAGTTGGCGCAGCTAAGAACTCAATTAAAATTATTGGTGAAAATACAGATAAAAATGCTCAAGCCTACTTTGTTTATGATTCCAAGAAATCAGGCGGAGCTACTGTTTCTCACCTGAGATTTGGTGACAGTTCAGTTAACATGCCTTGGTTAATTGATGAAGCTGATTTTGTAGCCTGTCATAATCAAGCTTATATTGGGAAATATGATATGCTTGGCCCAATTAAAGAGGGTGGGACATTTATTCTGAATTCTTATATTCCCGCTGCTGAAGCTTTTGAGCATCTTACTAAAGAAATGCAAGAAGAAATTATTGATCGGAAGATCAATTTCTATACTATTGATGCTTTGAAAATTGCTGAAGAAACCGGACTGGGCATAAGAATTAACACGGTTATGCAAGCAGCTTTCTTTAAGGTTTCCGGTATTCTTCCGGAAGGCGAAGCTATTGAACTTATTAAAAAAGCGATCAAAAAAACCTTTGCCAACAAGGGTGATGATGTTGTCAAAATGAATTGGGCTTCAGTTGATAGAGCGGCAGCAGCGTTGGAAAAAGTTAAAATTCCTGCAACTATTACAAAATCATTTGAAGCGCCGGCATTAATTCCTGCAGATGCCGGTGATTTTGCCAAAGATATTATCGAACCGGTGATGCGTCTTAAAGGTGATGCTATTCCAGTATCAAAGATGTCTTTTGATGGGACGCTGCCACTCGGCACTGCTGTTTTAGAAAAACGCGGCGTGGCGTCAACAGTGGCAGCATGGCTGCCGGAAAATTGTATTCAGTGCAACCAATGTGTCATGGCCTGTCCGCATGCCGCCATTCGAGCGAAACAGATTGCACCGGTAGATTTGGAAAATGCTCCTGAAATGTTTAAAACGCTTAAGTCCACTACGAAGAACGAAAAAGAGCTCCGGTTTAAAATTCAGATTTATACTGATGATTGCCAGGGCTGCGGTGTTTGTGTTGATATCTGCCCATCAAAGGTTAAATCGCTGCATATGAGTCCTGTTGAAACAGAAAGAGAAAAAGGCGAGCAAGCCAATTACGAGTTCTTTAACAAACTTCCAAATAATGTGCTGGACGGCACCACGCCGGCTCAGATCAAGGGCGCGCAGTTCAAAACACCCTTGTTCGAATTTTCCGGAGCGTGCGCCGGTTGCGGTGAAACACCCTATGTCAAACTTGTGTCTCAGCTATATGGCGAAAACATGGTAGCTGCCAATGCGACCGGGTGTTCATCCATTTACGGTGGAACCTTTCCAACCATTCCTTTTTGTAAGGATGATAGAGGCAGGGGTCCTGCTTGGGGTAATTCGCTTTTTGAAGATAACGCCGAGTATGGCTTTGGAATGAGACTTGCAGTCGATAGTAATAGAACATTGCTTAAAACCAATGTAGAAAAGTTACTTGCTCTAGGCGCCAACGCTGATCTGGAAGCGGCGCTCAAGAAAAATCTTGAATTCTGGGAAGTCAAAAGTGATGAAGCGGTAGCGGCTCAAACAGCGACAGGTTTGCTTTTGCAACCGGCGGTGCGGGATGCATCCGGGGAAGCAAAGCCTATTCTGGCGAAGATTGCTGAGTTGAAAGATTACTTTGTCGATAAGAGTGTGTGGATCATAGGTGGTGACGGCTGGGCTTATGACATCGGCTACGGCGGTTTGGATCATGTTGTGGCGTCCGGTAAAAATGTCAATATTCTTGTCCTGGATACTGAAGTGTACTCAAACACCGGCGGACAGGCTTCTAAAGCAACACCCATTGGCGCGGTCGCGAAATTCGCCAATGCCGGTATGCGCTTTGGTAAAAAGAACCTGGCGCTGATGTGTATGAGTTATGGTTACGTTTATGTTGCTTCTGTTTCAATGGGTGCCAATCGTATGCAGACGCAGAAAGCCATTATGGAAGCGGAAGCCTATAATGGTCCTGCTATCATCATTGCCTACAGTCCGTGTATTGCTCATGGCATTGATATGAGCAAATCTCAGCTGGAACAAAAACGAGCTGTGGAATCCGGTTATTGGCCTTTGTTCCGTTTCAATCCCATGGCGGAAAAAGGTAAACGATTAACCTGGGAAAGCAGAGAACCAAAGCTTGATTTCCAAGAGTTCATCAGAGGTGAAAAGAGATTTTCTTCACTTAAGAAAACCGCACCGGAAGAAGCGGAAGCGCTTTTTAAAGAATGTGAAGAAGATACTAAGAAACGGATGGAACTCTATCAAAAACTTGGCGAAATTTTGTAGTTTGGATTGGCACTATTTTCTCCTGGATCCACCGTCAAAAAAATAATATCCTTTAATAAAAAGGAGAATCCAGAAAAACGGTATCACGCTACAGCAGGTATATAACTGCCAAACAACCACTCGTCATCCCAGCATGGTCGTAGCTGGGATCCAGGACTCTTGTAAACAAAGGCTTTTCTGGATCCCGGATCGAGTCCGGGATGACGGCGAGGTAGGATCCGAATTAGGTGGTGGATTTTGGTTTCTCTCCAGGCGTTGACAGGGCTCAGGGAACAATAGTGATGATGATGCTACCGAATTAACACGACCTTACCACGTTTTTTCTCGTTTTCCCGTTTGATAATATAAATATACACACCGGAAGCGACCGCGGATCCCTGGTCATTGGTTAAGTTCCAAGTAAGCCGGTTACCCGGAGAATCTTTTTCCAGGGTAGTCACCAAACTTCCGCTGATACTGTACAAACGAATGGTAGCGCGCCTGGGCAAATTGAAGAAAGTGATCTCCGGCCGGGCCTTGGTCTCTGCCTGGTAGGGATTGGGATAACATATCACATTAGACAGATCCGGTGCGGCATAATCAGGAGTAGGAGAATGGGTGCTGGTAGGAGAAATAGTAGCGGTTGCTGTCACAGTGATGGTGGCGGAAATGGTTGAAGTTAACGTGATGGTTGAGGTGGGAGAGACAGTGAAAGTTATGGTACGAGTAGGTGTAAAGGTTACGGTTGGAGTTGCGGTGTAGGTGGCGGAATGGGTAGGTGTAGGAGAGACGGTCGGGGTGAAAGAAATGGTTGCCGTAGGGGTTATGGTGGCACTGATAGTCACGGTTGCTGATTCGGTTCGAGATGGTGTCGGCGTGGCTGAGGGAGTGCCGGACGGAGTGGCTGTGGGTGTGAAATTATTAGACTCGCTTTGAACCAGGTAGAAAGAACCAGGGTTGGATTGATTATTGAATTCTGTGGTAATCCAATTCAAATCACGCGCCACACTATGCACGCGGATCTCATCCAGACGTCCATAGAAATAACCACCTCCGCCGCTGTGCCGGGCAATATGCAGGGCTTGCGTATCACTACCCAGGGCTCCGACCCCGGCATCCGCTAAACTAAGCGAGACATCATCTTTGTAAATAAGTCCGGTCGTGTTGTCTATGGTTCCGACGAAATAATGCCAATTGGTATCATGGTTAGCGCTGTCCGTGCCTGCGTAGTCGCTGCCTCCTGCAAGCAAGTTGACGTAGTCCAATCCAGGATACACCTCGAGTCCATAACCCTTGGGAGAGTCCCAAGTATTTTTTTTAGACAAGATTGTGCGATAGGCAAATTCATTTGCATTTGCCAGATCAATCCAGGCAGATATGGTGGCTTGGCCGGTTATGGCAAGACTGGTATCTGTGCCGCAGTCAATGTATTCGTTTGTGCCGCTAAAATTAAGACAACCATGGATTCGTCCGGAAGAGTGCAGATCTGAGGGTTCCATATTCATCTCAGTACCATGATTTGCATTTGAGGTACTGTCTAAAATACTGTCCGCGCCATCGGGTTGTTCCTGCATATGCCAGACACCGCGGAAACTGCCGGACCAGGTGGCAGTGCTGTTGGGTTTATTGGCTGAAGCATTGCCGTAGTACATATACATTATAGTATTGGAACTGCCGGAGAGGGCAGGGATTCGGACCCATGCTTCCAGGAGTTCATCGCCCGAATCATAAAGCACAATTTCCCGGTCTAATTCAGTGGTTTCCGTACTGTCCACAAAGATAATATCCATGTTACTGGTGGTTGATTTTTGAACTTTAGTAAAGAATGAAGCATCAATGTTGGTTTCAGTAATAAGCACGGGGAAGTCGGAATGGCTGCTGCCGCTGACCTGGCCGGCTTGGATTTGAATACAACGCTTGTAAGTAAAATTTGAGTCATACCAGGCAGCCTGCGCACTTTGGCAAAGAAGGAAAAGAGTCAATAGAAGTAGTGAGGCACAGGAAAAATATGATTTCATGTTAATTTCCTAGTATAGTGATATTAATTAGTATACCACTAATTAAATACTTAGTGCCAGGTAAAAAGAAATATAAAAATGGCTGGAAAACTTGAAAAAAAATGCAAATGGTCGAGACTACAGAGAAGAAATGGGGAGAGGGATAAAGAGTGCGGGGATGATTTATTTGACTATATATCCGCGCATAAATAAAGGGACATTAATTCTGTCACCCCGGCATGATTTTAGCCGGGGTCCAGGAATTGTTGTTTATATATTATAACGCTTTTCTGGATACCGGCTTTCGCCGGTATGACGGCTTAAACAATGCCGATGTCCCTTTATTTATGTGCGGATATATATCAGCATAAAAAGCAGCAAGGAGTTTTTTGTCATGAATAAAAAAATACTCGTGGTTGATGATGAACCGGCAATTGGCCGGATGGTTAAAATGAGTCTGTCTTACGAAGGGTATGATGCTCGGACTGCGATCAATGGATTTGAGGCTATGGAGTCAGTTGTTGATTGGAAACCATATTTGCTGGTATTGGATATTATGATGCCTGGTATGGACGGATATGAAGTATGCGCGGAAATAAAGAATAAACCGGAAACCAAGAATATCAAGGTAATCTTTTTAACAGCGCGCGGGAGTTCCGGTGATGAGCGGAAAGGTTTTGCTGTTGGCGGCGATGATTTTATTGTAAAACCATTTGATCCGGAAGTGTTGATTGAAAAAATAAAAGAACTCATTGGGCCGGCAGTAATTAAAGGTTAAATAAGTGTTGGGAAATTATGAAAATGTTATGGATTCTTGTCAAAAAGCGTTAACCCATTGCACACTCTGTCCTCGGGAATGTGGTGTGGATCGAACGCGGGGAGTTCTGGGATATTGCCGCAATGATTCGGGATGTAATGTGGCCTCGATATGTATTCATAAAGGCGAGGAACCGGTAATAAGCGGTGAAAAGGGAATTTGTAATGTTTTTTTTAACCACTGCAATATGCAATGCAGTTATTGTCAAAATTATCAAATCAGCTCCAAGCAAGCACCTAAAAAACCGGATTTGGACCAATGGCAAGAGGTTGTTGAGAACATTGCCGCAATACTTTCACAAGGCATCACTGCTGTGGGTTTTGTAACGCCTTCTCACCAATTGCCGCAAATGAAGCGGATAATGAAGGAATTACAGCAACGAGGCCATCAACCTACGTATGTTTTTAATACCAATGCCTATGACAAAGTACGCGCGATTGCTGAACTCGAAAATTTGATTGATGTGTATTTGCCTGATCTGAAATATGCGGAACCGGAATTGGCTTACAAGTATTCCGGAGCTGCTGATTATCCTGAAATTGCCGGAGCGGCTATTAAAGAAATGTTTGCGCAAAAAGGTCCGGGTATCAAGTTGGATGAAAAAGGAAACATGCAAAAAGGCATGATTATCCGTCACTTGGTATTGCCGGGACATATTGAGAATTCCTTGGAATGTCTGCGTTTTATTGCCCGGGAATTATCACCGGAAATACATATTTCCTTAATGTCGCAGTATGCGCCTACACCACTTGTTAAGCAGGATCCGGAAATGGGACGCGTTTTGCGACCGGAAGAGTATGAAATGGTTTTACAAGAGATGGATCGCTTGGGAATGACCAATGGCTGGATTCAAGCTCTGGAAAGTGCCGGCTGCCTTCAACCGGATTTTTCTCAAACCACCCCGTTTACTGACTAGTGTCCGGTTGTTCGAAATCTAACTTTTTGGTAAATTCATCAGAACTATTTCAGAATTTCATAAAAATGACGATAATTTGATAACTACCCAGGTGGGTAAAAAAGTATTCAAATATTCACGCCTGGCAGGTCACTTTGGTCTTTTTTCAAGCATTGCAAAGCGGAAAACCAAGGTCCAGGCTGGTAACGGGCAATAGGGGGATATGTTTTTCTAAACCACATCTTCGCAGTTACCGCTGCTACGCTTGAAAAAAGACCAAACCGCCCTGCTCCTTGCAGACTTGAGTAGTTACAAAAAAGGGGCAATAAATTGAAAGCGGGGAGACTATGAAAATACTAATTGTTGATGACAGCAAAGCGATGCGCATGATTATAAAACGGACTTTACGCCAAGCAGGTTACGATGACTTTGCGATTGAGGAAGCTACTACTACTGTGAAAACGTTTCAGAATGCCCTGGCTGGTATTGTAGCATGAGTTTGGAGGTTTCGACGATTGATTGGCTGGCCGCAACAGCTCAATCAGCGAAGGAATTGGTGGAAACCACCTTGGGTTTTAAAGACTTTAAAGTCTTGCCAAAAGTTATAATAGACGAAGAAATACAGTGCGGATCGTATATAGAAATTATTGCCGGTCAGGACAAAATCACGATTGGCATGCTTACTAATCGCGTTGGGAGCCAAAAAATCACCGAGGGTTTATTAGGCATGGAGCCCATGTCCGAAGAGGATGAAGCAGATAGCTTAAAAGAAATAATTAATATTCTTGCCGGTCGGACTAAAATAAAAATGCAAAAAAAAGTGAAAGGTTTACAGATTGGCAAACCTTTTTTCTTTAAAGGCAATATACACTTTAGAGGAAAAGTGGAGAGTATGAGCAATAGTGAATTGTGGGGGGGGAATCCTGTAACGCTGATAGTGATTCAGCAAAAAGAGAAATAAGCTTACCATGCGAATTGAATCAAATTGCGGCAAAGTTTATAGCCGGATTGGCCGGAAGGTTTTGCCGAGGCAGCAGAATTATACTCATGCCATGGCATGATCTTCTGGATGAAGCAGAGTCCAAGCTCCCAGCGACATTGAGAGTGGTGTTGATCCGGAATTGATCTGTTGGTGGATGAATTGGAAGGTATTATTCCAGCGGAGTGCAGGCTGGAAAACGGAGACACAAAATGAGTGTTCCAACTGAGATTTTTAAAAAAATCAAGGATATCAAGCCTCTGTGCGAGAGTACATTCCATTTGCTGGAGGTTATGAGCAAACCCGAGCACAGTGTGTATGATGTTGTTCGCATTGTTGAAGGGGATACTGAATTGACCTGGAATATTTTGCGGATTGTTAACAGTGAGACTATGGGTTTAAATGTGAAAATCAAGACCGTGGAGTGTGCGGTATCCCATATTGGAGATAAGATGATTATCGGTCTTTGTTTGGGATTGTGTGCCAAACAAGTCTGCGATGATTTGTTGGAAGAATATGCCGAAAAACGCGGTATTTTATGTCAGCATGGTATTCGCGTTGCACTTGCAGCGAGGGAAATTGTTCAGTATGCTGACAAGAAAATACATACTGAGACTGCCTATACAGCCGGTATCATGCATGATATTGGTAAAGCGGCCATATCCTCTTTTTTGTCGGGGAATACCCAAAAGACGCCTACCGAAACGGAAGCGGGAGAAAAAAAGGATTATGTTGCGGCAGAACGCGATGTTATAGGAACTGATCATGCTGAGGTCGGTGCACTTTTGGCCGAGCATTGGAATTTGCCTGCTACCTTGCGATCTGTGATTGCCTATCATCATAAACCCGGCAAAGCTCAGGAAGCTGACCGGCCGTTGGTGTATGTGATTCATTTGGCGGATGTTGTGGCGAAGATGGGCGGGACAGGAACCGGTTCAGATTCGTTTCTTTATACGTTGGATGAACATTACAAAGAGTATGTTTCGATCAGCCTTGTTGATTTGGGAAAAATATATTATCATACTGGAATCGAGTATGAAAAAATCGTGGCAGCCATGTTTGCCGGCAAGTAGGAAAAATCATTAGGCGCATTATTATCGCAGATGATCCCGCTATAGCCGGTATGTTTGTGCGGCGAGGTATGGAAATTCCAGGATGTCGCGGAGATAAATTTATAGAAGCTGCAGATGGAAAAGAAGGATAGTGCGGGGATGATTTATTACGGACGCAGGCAAACCACAGGTAGCCTTAATTGATTTGCTCTTGGATAAGATGGCAAACAATGCCAATCAGCATATGCCGGAGGTGAACTCATGGACGATTGTATATTTACGGCGGATACGTTTGTTGAACGTCGGCGTCATCCGAGAATACCATTAAAAATAATTGTGAATTACCGCAAAGTAGCTGAAAGTGGAAATAGTAATTATAAAAAAAGTCAATCCTTGAACTTAGGGATAGGCGGGATTGTTATCCGTAGTGATCAGGAGATGCCGGTGGGTGAGTTGATTGTCGTGGAACTGTTTCTTCCGCCGGAAGATAAACGTCAAAATCTTGCGTTTTTAGCCACATGTCCGGAAATGGAATGCCGAAAAGTATCCATTCAATCCAAGATCGCGTGGTCTTCTTTCTTTGAGGATGAGAAATATATTTTTGGCGTGGAATTTTTAAATATGTCCAATGAGGATAGCGAGTATTTGAAAAGTTTTATGGAAGAATATAAGATTCCGGAATCAAAGGCAGCGGTTGATGAATAAGGCGGAATGGACCTGTCATTGTACTTGACCCTAAGAACATCATTTAACTTCCGGCTCAGATACGACAAAATTACAAATTGCTGAACAGCTAACCGTTAAACGCGTGCTAATTCCCGATAAAGGGTAATAAGGTGTTTACGTATTTCTTCTTTTTCGAACTGTTTTAAAAGTGTTTGTGATATTTTTTTGGCTTTTTCCCGGCAGGCGGGATCTGAGATAATTTTATTTGTCATTTTGATGAATTCAGGAGTATCTTTGGCTTTGAGATATGGATATTCATATAATTTATGATACTCCCGAATATCTCGATATATAACCGGCAGACCGGCTGCTGCCGCTTCCAGGGGAACCAAAGGGCAGTTTTCTTGATAACTCGGAAAAAGAAGCATGTCTGCCGCGTTGTAAAGATAGGGCATGTTTTCCAGATCAAACAGGCCTGGGAATTGTATGTGTTTTCCGGCTGCTGCGATGCGTTTGTTGATTTTTGCAATACCCTCAGTCATAACACCAAATGGACGTCCACCCACCCAGACAAAGGTGGCATTGGGAATGGCTTCCGCGATATCCAGAAAAGTTTCGACTCCTTTACGGCCCTCCAGTTGGCCTACCCCCAGGACAACGAATTCGTCTTTTTCAAGTCCAAGTAATTTACGTCCTTTGGCACGTCGTTGTGGAGTCGGGGCGTATTTATCCACATGCAGGGGATTGAAAATACGGACAATTTTTGTTTTGGCTTTCAAATCAAGTATGGCTTCTTCCACCATGGGAGAAATGGCAATGCAGACATCAGCATAAGAATAGACCCGGCGGAAATACCAGCGGACAAAAGGCATCCAGAAGCGCCAGAGGGGAAGCGATCCTTTGATGGAATCGGGAATGACATGTACGGTATAGACGCGGCGTCCTTGGTAGCGGCGTCCTTTCCAAAAATAAAAGGGACCGTAGGTATGGGAATGCATGACATCGCCCCAACCTTCATTGTTGCTGACAACTTCAATGTCCGGTTGGCTTTTCAACAGGTCAACACAATCCACATAGGCTGTGTGCACGCCTTGTCCTTTGATAATATACTCGGTTTCTGAAACAACATGTACGCGAAGAGGCTTGGTTTGATCGGCCACAATGGTTCTCCCTGGATAAAAACTAAACTAGGAGTTTGAGCAATTAGTACGTTTTAGGTATTGTTCGTCACCCCGGTGAAAACCGGGGTCCAGAAAAAGCTTTAAAATTCAGATTCCTGGATACCGGCTTCCGCCGGTATGACGGCAAAATAACAAAAAAACCGACTAAATGCTCATACTCCAGAGCAATTGAGAATAGAACAAAAGAGCAATAGAAAAAGCTCAATTGCGGTCTATTTTCTATTGCTCTTTTGTTCAGGAATTTAAAAAAGCAACTAAATGCTCAAGCTCCTAGTAAAATTAGTATACCATGAGTGAACTTTAGGATCGTGGTTAAAATAAGATTATATTATACTTAGTAATAGTTGGTGGATTTATGCCTTGCAACATAAACCACGTGTCAGGGGGGCGCCAGGAAAAGGTTGGACAAAGGGAATCCGGGAGACAATATGTCTTCTCACAGGGACGTGAGTATGCCGGACAACTGATAATAAAGGGAGAAAGGCAAGACATAAGAAGTCGGATGGCATCATAGTACTAGTGAAGGCGGGTAATGCCGCCGGAGGAAAGGAAGCCACATGAGTAACAACGTTGAAAGAATACACCGACTATGCTTGGTCATAGCGAAACGGTGGAAACAAAAAAACCAGCGTATAGCGGAAAAGGCCCGCAGAGATGCCCGAATTCGGTTTACAAGTCTATTTCACTTGATGAATAAGGAGATTCCGCATGAATGCTTTAAGCGGCAGAGAGGAGTCGGAACCAACCGGTGTATGATTAAGAAACCGGTTTACTCGCCAACAGCTATCATCTTCTCTGTAGGAGGAGCCAGGCCAAGACGGTGGGTTCGATTACTGTTCGCAACTAGTTTACTCATGACATCAGTGGGTTGTGTTACTACCGGAAATGAGAGTCCTGTCTTAACCCAGCAAGACTTGGAAAATCCCGATGCAATTATTGCCGTGCTGAAGAAAGGTGTGAGTAAGGAAAATAAAGCGACGGCAAATACCTTTTATCAGCAAGGCATAGCGCTACGTGCAGAAACCATGAAAGGTAAACGGGGTTGGGGTGCGGCAGCAAAAACATTTGGTGAGAGTGCCTTATATAATCCTTCACCACTTGCCCTTATGGATTATGTGCACGCCATACTGCGTGATTTTGGCAGTTGGCATCCAGCTCGTAAAACCAAGGATATGCAAACTAAACAGTTGGCCTGGGCTCTGCAAATATATAGATCCGCCCAGGCAGCCGATAATCTATTGCCTGAACTATCGGATAAGCAGCGCAGTGAATTAAATGAATTCGTTAGCTGTCTTGATGGATTTGTATCAAAAGGCGAAGGATCCGATTCTTGCCGGCCGCTTAAATGGGCGGGCCTGATACCTTGAAGAGTGTTTTTAATCCGAAGTTGCAGCAGGTTGCGGGAATAATTTTACCAGACAACTATCTATGCGGACTCTACGGCTCCAAAAAAGATGGTCGCGGGGTCTATTCTAACCTCTCATCCGGATTGGAGAAATGAAATTATTTATACCCCTACCGGTGGATCTGATTTAAAAACTATTGCGCCGACAAATAGTATCTGGCAAAATACATCAAGTATTTCTTGAGATTATTTTTGTCAGCCGGGTGTATGAACCAAAGTACGGTCATAGAGTCTAAGATGGGATATGCCGGCTTAGAGAGGAACAAATAATGCGAAAACGAAAAAAAGCTCGAATTCTATGGAGCAAACGATTTCTGCCGCTGATCCTGGTTCTGTGTTTTCTCTGTTGGACGCAAACCAGTGGGGCGCAGGAAACTTTGGCGACCACAACCACGCTGGAGAAACTTGTCAGTCAATGGGTTGAACTCAAGCGCCAGATTGCTTTGGAAAAAGAGTCTTGGCAGGAAGACCGTTGTCAATTGCAGAATGAACGGACACTCCTGCGACAAGAAAAAAAACTTCTACAGAAAGAATTGAAGCAAGTCAACTCCGATTCCCTGGCGAAAAATGCCCAACGCCTGCAATTGCTGAAAAAAAAGCAGCAGGATCAGGCTGCCTTGGCTGCTTGCGAGCCTGCGCTGCGCCAAGTTGAGGCCGCCTTGCAACAGTGGGAAAAGCGTTTGCCTGCATCCTTGCTGCATCCCTTGATCAAGCATTTTAACAAATTGAGAAATACTTCCGAAAAATCCGTTTCCCAACGTTTACAGATCATTTTGGCTTTGTATGCCCAAATCGAGAGTTATCAGTGCAACATTAATGTTGGCAAGCAGGTGATTGCCCGGGATGAGCAACATTCCTTAGAATTTGATGTATTATATTTGGGCTTGGCACAAGGATTTTGTGTCTCGCAGGATGGGAAATATGCCGGGATTGGAACTTTAGAAGTGACCGGCTGGGAATGGCAATGGCGGCCGGAATTGGCAGTTCGAATCCAACAGTGCTTAAACTTACAGGCGCGCGAGAAAATCGCCGAGTTTGTGCCCTTGCCAGTGCGTATAAAAAAGGATGCTTTATGAGAAAAAAACGTCTGAAAGCTCTTATACTGGGTGGGCTGCTATTGTTTTCCGGGCAGGCGTTCGCGCAAGAACTGCGGGAAGCGATTGCCAACACACGCCAGGACATTCAAAAAGCGGTTCTTGAGTTGAATACACTACGCCAGGCTCATAGTAAGCAGCTCTTGGCGTTGAGTAAAGACATTACTACCCTGGAAAACCAGGTGCTGCCGCTGCGAAAAAAGGTGGGGCGAGTGAGAGAGTTGGTGTGGCAGAAAGAATCCGGATTTCAACAGCTCCAACAAGAGACAGGATATTTACAGGAAGAAGTGAATTTTTGCGCTTCCTTACTGGTTGAGTATCGTCGTGAAATGGCCACCCGAATGAACTTGGCGGAAATTCAATATCGCTCATCACGTCTGGCTAAGGTCGATCAGAGTTTGGACTCCGGGCAAGCAGTTGAAATATTATCCGGCGCAGAGCGTTTGCTGACCCTGATAGAATATCGGAATCAAGAAAACGCTTCAGGTTTGTCTTATGTGGGACAAGCCATAGATTCGCACGGAAAACTGCAAGACGGTTATTTTTTACAGATTGGTCCGATTCATTTTTTTATGAATAAAGAGCAAACTTTAGCAGGTATGGTTGGATTAAAGCTCGGGAGTGCCAATCCTACCTTGGTTTCGGAAGTTTCGCTTTCAGCCCTGAAAAAGTTACTGCGCGGTGAAGAAACTCAGGTCCCGATTGATGTCACTTTGGGTGGCGCGGTCAAAATCGCCAGGCAGAAAAAGAGCTGGTTTGAGCATATACGCAGCGGTGGAATTGTGATGATCCCCATCCTGGGGTTGGGGATACTCTGTTTTTTTACTGCCATCTGGAAATTTATAAACCTGCGGAAATTGCAGTTGGATGTCGAACCGGTTTTGACGCAGGTTTTGCGTCTGGTAAATCAAGGCCAGCACTCGGAAGCACAAAAGATGACACTGACCTTGGGGCAACCCGTGGCTCCGGTCTTGTATGAAGGGGTGGAGCATTCGTGCGCCCCGCGCGAACAAATTGAAGAGATTATGCATGAACAGATTCTTGCTCAGATACCCTTTTTGGAAAAATATTTAGCGTTGCTGGCCGTTTCGGCAGCCGTGGCACCTCTGCTTGGATTGTTAGGAACGGTTACCGGTATGGTGCATACATTTGATTTGGTAGCGGTTTTTGGTACCGGTAAAGTGAATATTCTTTCAAGTGGTATTAGTGAGGCTTTGGTCACCACAGAATATGGTCTAATCG
Organism: bacterium; assembly: GCA_023139775.1. GTDB lineage: Bacteria > Oederibacteriota > JAAXVQ01 > JAAXVQ01 > JAUVAV01 > JAGLMY01. The sequence continues at coordinate 9,964 of JAGLMY010000063.1, read as the reverse complement.
TCGCGATACCGACTTTGCTGATTCATGCGTTTCTTTCACGGCGCGTGAAACGGATCATTCATACCTTAGAACAAACCACAGTTGCTTTTGTAAACGGACTGCGGGTAAAGAAAAAGAAATAAGCAGGGAATAGCTCGGAAGGAATATTTAGCCGTATGGATGCGATTCTCGTAAGTTTTGAGTACTGGGCCAAAGGCGGTTGGTTGTTGATTCCGATTGCCATGGTATGTGTTTTTATTTGGTACTATGTATTGAAGTTGAACCGGCAATTAGATGCTTTAGCGCCACTTTCGCAGGAAAAGGAAGCTGAATTGGAAAATCAGTTGACGCAGGTTGCTGAGTGGAAAGCTGTGGTGAAGCAGCTGGAAAAAGAAGATTCCGCATTTCATGATTTGGTGATTTACATTATCCAAAAAATTCGGCAAGGGATTGACCTTTTTGAAGTGTTTCATGAGGTGCGGATAAAAACATTTCACCCCTGGGAAAGGGATTTGTTGATCCTGGCTGCCCTGGTTACTTCCGCGCCCTTGTTGGGACTGCTGGGCACAGTATTTGGCATGATTGGGACCTTTCAGGCCATTGCGGAAAGAAGCTGTGAAACCACGGAATTAATGGCTTCCGGAATTAGTCAGGGTTTAATCACGACCCAATTTGGTTTGATTATAGCTATCCCGGGTATATTCGGGGTAATGCTGTTAAAAAAGAAAAAGCAGCAGCTTGAAGTCCGCTTGTCCGGATTACAAAATCACTTTGTTTTGGGGATGCGAAGGAGAAAGTAATGAGGCGTGGTCGTTACGATAAAAATTCTGAAAACTTGGATATTAACATATCACCTCTGATTGACATGATGTTTTTACTGCTGATTTTTTTTATTGTAACCACGGCTTTTGTGCAAGAGGTTGGTATTCCCATCCAGAAACCGAGAGCTTCCAGTGCGCAAAATCTGGAAAAACAGAGTATTATGATTGGCGTGACCTCGCAAGGAAAGATTATCTATGCCGGTCAAGAGATGAATTTGGGAAGTATTCGCGGTTTGGTTGCGCGTTTGTTGCGGGAACAGGAACGGCCGGTGATTATACTGGCAGACGAGGCCTCGCGCAGCGGTATTTTGGTGGATGTTATTGATGAATGCAAATTGGCCGGCGCCAAGCAGGTTAGCATCGCCACGGAGGTAGAATGAGTCGCACGCATTTTTATCAACCGGACACAGGATCCCGTTGGAGTTATCGGGTCGTGGGCCTAAGTCTGCTGGTTACGTTGGGTATATTTCTCATGCTTCCGATTGCGGAAATGTTGTACCAGCAAAAGAATAAATATTCCTTGCGGGACATAGAAACTTCGGAAATTGTCAAGACTCCGCCCAGGATGCCTCCGAAAGTCAAAAAAAAGCCGGCACCACTCAAACCCAAGTTGACAGAGACCGGAAAAAAATTATCTCCCTTGTATATTCAAGCAGCCTTGGAACTTAATCCGGGATTTGCTGATTACAGTTTGTATTTTAATGTGCAGGGAGATCTGCGGGGTGAATCCTTGGTTTTTGCAATCTCCGAAGTGGATGAGCCGCCTCGGCCCACTTCGGAGATTGTTCCCTTGTATCCGCTGAAAGCTAAGATGAAAAATATTGAGGGCAAAGTAGTGTTGACCTTTGTGGTGAAAGCAGATGGTTTTGTGGATCAGATCAAGGTAATATCAGCTGAACCGGAATATCTTTTTGTGCCGGCAGCAATAAGCGCTTTGCGAAAATGGAAATTTCAACCTGGAACTAGAAATGGCAAACCGGTCGCTACCCGGGTAGTGCGGCCTATTGTTTTTTCTTTGCGGAAATGAGTGGGGGTGCAATGATAGGAAAATATCGTCGCAGTATAGTAGGTCTGTGTGTTTTGGCAGTCCTGGCAGTGGGAGCTGCCACCAGCCGGGCCGTAGTAGAAAAGCACGCGAAGGAACAAGCGCGGGAACCGAAAGTAACCAAACAGGAAGCGGATATTCTGAGCCAGGTCGTCCAGCTGAGTGAGGAAAAAATAAAACAAGCGTTGGCTTTGCTCCGGTCTAATGTTAAAACGGGTTCCAGTTCGGCCTTGGATTTTTCTTTAGGCAATATATATTTTCAACTGGAACAATATACTCAGGCTGAGATCGCCTATCGGAAAGCTTTAAGCAAAATGCCGTCTTTTGATCGAGCGCGAGCCAATTTAGCGCGTTTGTTGCTGCAACAAGAAAAAACCGAAGCAGCCTTAAAGGAACTGCAGTGCATATTAATTACCGGGGTACCTAAACCAGCGGTTCTCACTTTGACCGGATACACGTATTTATTACGGGAGCAGCCCATTCCTGCCGAATCAGCCTATCGCCAGGCGCTGCTCTTGAGACCGGATGATAGTAATGCCTATTTGGGCTTGGCCAAAGCATTGTTGCTGCAGGAACGTTTTAAAGAAGCAAGTAAGATATTGGAGGATGTTTTGCAAAAACATCCTCAGCGCGGCGAACTGTGGTCCTTGCTTGCCAATGCCCGGTTGGGTGTGGATGATCCCAAGGCCGCCATCGTGGCATTGGAAGCGGCACGCCGTTTGGGTGTTGGCATGCCGGAGGCTTTGGCAACCCTGGGTGATCTGTATTTGAATCAAGGGCAGTATCAGGAAGCAGTTAGAGCGTATCAGCAAGCCTTTGCCGGCGCTAAACCCTCCCTGGGAAGACTTTTTCGTGCCATTGAGGGCTTCTTGCTGGCGCATGAACCGGAAAGTGCCGCATCATTGCTGAAACAGGCACGTGCGTTGCGCAAGCAAAGCAGACTTTCTGAATCAGAGCGATCCCGCTTGCTGTGGTTGGAAGCTCGTGCGGTCCAGCAGAGCGGTAATTCAAAACAGGCTTTACATCTTTATCGTTCTTTGCTTGAAAAAGATCCGCTGCACGGACAAGCCATTATTGCGCTGGGCGAGTTGTATCAAACTGCCGGAGAAAAGGAAAAGGCGGTTATGGCTTTTGCGCGGGCTGCGCGCATTTCCCGCTTTCGGGCAGAAGCACTTACCAAGCAAGCGCAAGTGGAAGTGGAGCTGGGAAATTACACCCGGGCAATTGAGTTGTTGACCCTGGCGCAGTCCCTGCAACCGCGTGAAAATGTAGCGCGCTACTTGAAGCAATTGAGGAATTTGGAACGCTAAATTGAAAGAATGAATTGTAGGGGCGGGTTCGAAACCCGCCCTTACGGCTCGTTACATAATTTCTGATAAGGATTTTCAGTATGCCGCATAATCCCATACAACTGCTGGTGGTACTCGGTCCCACAGCGTCCGGAAAGACTCGTTTGGCAGTACAACTGGCAGATCGTTTAGGCGGTGAAATCCTTTCAGCGGATTCCCGCCAGGTATATAAAGGATTGAATATTGGAGCCGGCAAAGATCTGCGCGAATACAGTATTCACAACACAAACATTCCGTATCATCTGATCGACATTGCCACCCTGGAGCAGGAGTTTAGTGCGTACCATTTTCAAAAGGAGTTTTACCGGGTCTATCAAGATTGTCAGGCACGACAGGTGATGCCGGTTCTGGTTGGGGGTACGGGATTGTATTTGGAAGCTGTTTTGCGGGGGTATGCCATGCAGCCGGTTCCGGAGAATGCAGCGTTGCGCGCGGAATTGTCCGGCTTATCATACCCAGCCTTAATAGAACGCTTGATTGCTGTAAAACACCAGCACAACACAACTGATATACTGGAGCGCGCACGTTTGCTTAGGGCTATTGAGATTGCAGAATATGAGCGCAGGCATGCTCCTGAACCGCGACCTGCCATTTCGACTTTGGTGCTGGGTGTGCATTGGGATCGGACTGAGTTGCGCCGGCGTATTGCGAAACGTTTGCAGGAGCGGATACAGCAAGGAATGATTGCAGAGGTGGAAAAATTGCGCCAACAAGGTGTGTCCTGGGAGCGGCTCCAAAATCTAGGGCTGGAATACCGCTGGGTTAGTAACTATCTGCTGGGAAATGTTTCGTCGCAGGAGGAGTTGTTTGAAAAATTATTTTCCGCTATTTGTAAATTTGCCAAACGTCAGGAAACATGGTTCCGGCGCATGGGACGGAGAGGGGTAAAGATATACTGGATAGAGCAGGCTGACCTTGAAACGGCTTGGAATATGGTCGCGCCGGCGTTGCCGGGAATAGGACAAAAGTGTTCTTAACTGCTGCTGGTGGACCGGAGTTTGTCCATAGGCAGACTACGATTTTCCTGGAGCAATACCACGAAATCTTTTGCAGGAATTGGACGCGAAAAATAATAGCCTTGGAAAGCATCGCAGCCCAGGCTATACAAAAAATGCAATTGTTGTTCAGTTTCAATCCCTTCGGCAATTACTTTAACGTTTAAGTTTTTCGCAATGGAGCAGATGGTGGTGACTAAAGCAGCATCATCCGGATTATTGATGCTGTCACGGATAAAAGAACGGTCGATTTTTATGGTGCTGATGGGCAGACATTTGAGGAATTTTAAAGCGGAATAACCAGTGCCGAAATCATCAATTGTAATGGTAGTTCCTTTTTTATGCAGCCATTGTAAAATCATTTTGGCGATATTGATATCTTTCATCAAGATACTTTCGGTAATTTCCAGCTCTAATACCTGGGGGGGTAAGTTGGCTTCCTGGCAGATGCGCAAAATGGTTTCTGCCAAGTCCGATTCTTGAAATTGGCGCACAGAGATATTGACAGCCATTCTAAAATCAGAAAAACCTAAATTTTGCCACCGAACAGTCTGGGCACAGGCTTCGCGTAGCACCCATTCACCCACAGGCACAATTAATCCCGTTTCTTCGGCCAGTGGGATAAAACGATCCGGCATGATGATACCCAGTTCAGGATCATGCAAACGAATCAGCGCTTCGGCCCCGATAATCCGGCCGGTTTTGAAACTGACTTGGGGTTGATAAAACAATTGAAAATGGTGCTGCTCGAGGGCTTGACGCAGTGCCATTTCAATGGCGAGGTCATGCATGGCATTTTTGTCTGATTTGGGTGAATAGAGTTTATGATGATTGCGACCGGAATTTTTCGCTTCGTACAATGCTGAATCCGCATGTTTGATTAATGATTGTGTATCTTCCCCATCTTCAGGATACAGACTGATTCCCATGCTGACACTAATGTGCAATCGCTGATGATTGAATTCGAAGGGTTGTTTGAAAATCTCGCGAATAAATTGGATTTTAGTGAAAACTTCTTGGAAATTATGGATATGCGGAAGGAGTAGCATGAATTCATCGCCGCCCCTGCGAGCCAAGGTGTCATGAGAATCCAATTTGTCGCGTAAGCGGGTAGCTACGTTTAGGATGAGTTGGTCGCCGATCGTATGCCCTAAGTTGTCATTTATGGTTTTGAAACGATCCAAGTCCAAAAGCACAACGGCCAGTTTTTGTCCGGTGGTTTTGGCATGTTTTAGAGTGGCATCCAACTCGCCGCTGAACAGAATGCGGTTGGGGAGATCTGTTAGAAGGTCATAAAAGGCCATATGTGAAATCATTTTTTTAGAATGGATATAAGGTGTTATGTCCTGCAAAAAACCAATGTAGTATTTATTTTTTTTAGGTGGATGCAAAGGGTGGATGGTTTCGGATTCCCAATAAATTTTCCCGGATTTATTTCGGGTTTGTTGTTTGGTGTGCGAATTGGTTTTGGCCAGCAGCGCTTTTTGCATATTGGAAAAAATCACAGTGGTCCTAAAGGTGTTACTCAAGGCTGAAATGGTTTTTTCTAAAAGATCCTTGGCAGTAAATTTGGTTAGGGAATAAAAAGCGTGATTGCAGTATTTTATGATACCTTCCTGGGTGATAATAATCACGGCTACGGGACATAGTGCCGCGACTTGAGATAAAACTGATAATTTATCTCCGGCGGCAAGTAGGTTCTTCAAATTCGGAGTGGTTGTGGCCCTTTGGGCCGGTATTTTATTATTACCTTGAACAGCATTTTTAATACTACTGGTCCTGGTTTGCCGTTTTTTTGCTGATTTGGTCACTTTTTTTTTGCGTGTTAGCATGAGTTCCTCGGTACTGGTACCGGCCGGCTGGTCGGCTGTCTGCTTTTATATACTGTCAATAGTAACGGTTGAACCGTGTTGGGAGTAAATACATAAGTATAAAAAAAATGCCGGCCGGCCTGAAAAGGAATAATCGGGCAAAATGCCACTTTGGGCGGGGTATTTTAATATTACATATTGTTTAAAATCACGTAATATTATAAAATTGAATTCAGTTTGGTTGTGGAAAAGCCTGTGCGTAGTTTTAAGAAAGGAATATTTACCAGCTGATGAAGAAGGAAAACAAAAAACGCATTCAGATTACGCTTTTTAATAAAGCGGATGACAATGAGGTGTCGGAAGATAAAAACGGAAAGCTGCCTTGTGCTTCAGGAAAACCGGCGGAACAACCGGAACCGGTGAAGGCGCCGGAAACTTCTGACAGTACACCGGAGACTCCGGATTTGAAAACAGAGCAGGCTACCCGATTATCTGCTTCAGACAGTATCCCGGACCGCATTTTTGAGCCGATTACAGTAGGGAAAGCAAAGCCGGCTGGGACTCGCGGTGAAAATAAAGAACCCAAAGCCAGAAAGAAAATACCGGCCTGGTTTCTGCCGGCATTTTTAGGGGCGCTGGTGGCTGGTTTGGGGGTTGGTGGCAGTGTGGCGTATTATTGGTATGGTCATTTTCAGAGCCGGCAAATTACCTTAGCTGTCATGGAACAACAAGTGAAATCATTGCAAAGAGACAAACAGGTGCTTTCGGATCAGCTGGAAGATAGTTATTTGCAGTTACAAAATTTGCAAATCGGTTTTAATCAAATGAATAAATTGTTCGAAACCATGGGAGATAGGCCGGATAAACCAAGGTATAAACGCGCCGGTGAGGGAGTGATTATATACTGGCTGGATGGAATACTGTGGCGGCGATATCACGTTTATGAAGCACGCGGGAAGCGTGGTCGATTTAAGAAACTGAATAAGCGATCTACTAAAAAAACATATATGTATTTGGATAAATTAAAAAAAGGAACCTATCGATATGTCATTACCGCCTTGGACCGTAAAGGGGATGAAACTGAAATGAGTGATGTTTTGAAAATTATAATAAAACATTGATGGTGTTTAGAATGACTCGTTACTACTCAAGTAACGCCACTTGCCTGGAGGTAAAGCCCCGAGTTTGACTCTTCCAATTCGTACCCGTTTTAATTTGGTTACCTCCAACCCCACCCCATGACACATTCTCCGGATTTGCCGCTTGCGTCCTTCGGTTAGAATGATTTGCAACACATCAGGATATAAATGTTTGATTTTGGCCGGCCGCAATCGTTTTTCATCCAAAACGAGACCATGGGTCAATTGCTGTATTCGCGTTGCTGTAATGTTGCCTGTGACTCGGACGATATATTCTTTTTCCAGCCTTGAATTGGCGCCGATCAACTGACGAGCGATACGCCCGTCTTGGGTTAATACCAGTAATCCTTGGGAATCGATATCCAACCGTCCAGCCGGAGCTAAATGCTGCAGCTGCGTTGGGTGAAAATTAAGATTCGAGGCGGGAGCACGAAACTGTGTTTCCGGAGTAATAAGCTGCACGGCCGGAAGATATCCTTTTTCCGGTTGACCGGACACGTAACCAACGGGTTTGTTCAGCAGGATAGTAACGTTTTTGTGCAATTGCCGTTGGGCTGCAGGCAACAAGGAGATGTTTTGCTGAGCATATATTTTTGATCCCAAGACTGTTATTTTATGTCCGTCGACCAATACCCAACCGGCTTGAATCAAGTGATCGGCTTCCCGGCGGGAACAGAGTCCTCGAGCAGCCATTATTTTTGACAGCCTTTCTTTGGGAGCGGCTGGTTTCGGGGGATGATCCATCATTGTCCCGGGAGTCCTGCAATAGCGAAAGGTTTCATGCTGTGGGGTTATCCAACGAACGGCCTTCAACCAATAATATTGTGAAATCAGTATAAGGCACGGGTTTGGAAAAAAGAAACCCCTGAAAATTATGACATCCCAGATTGCGCAGGAAATTCAATTGCGCTTGTTGTTCCACGCCTTCGGCAGTGATATGCATTTTTAAATTATGTGCGATCGAGGTGATAGTGGATACGATGGCAGCGTCATCCTGGTTGATCAAACAATCCTGCACAAACGATTTGTCTATTTTTAAAGTATTGATGGGAAAACGTTTGAGATAGGTGAGCGAAGAATATCCGGTCCCAAAATCGTCGATTGCGATAGTAATGCCCTTTTTGTGCAACCACTGGAGTATCATGTTGGTGATATGTATGTCTTTGGTAAATATACTTTCCGTAATCTCCAATTCTAAAAAGCGGGGATCTAATCCGGTTTCACTGCAAATGCCAAGAATACTCTCGACCAATTCCGGTTCTTGGAATTGCCGTGCCGAAAGATTGACGGACATACGCAAATGTGGAAATCCAGCTTGATGCCAAAGCAAGATTTGTTGGCAGGCAGTACGCAGCACCCAATGACCTAAGGCAACGATCATGCCGGTTTCTTCGGCTAAGGGGATGAATTTGTCCGGAGGTAGCAGACCCAGATGTGGATGCTGCCAGCGCACTAAGGCTTCCATACCTACTATATTTCCTGTCTTGAAATTAACTTGTGGCTGATAAAAAAGTAAAAACTCATTATTCTCCAGTGCCCGACGCAGATCGTTTTCCAGGGATAATTGTTCGGTTGCCAGGGCATTCAATTTAGCCGTGTAAAATTTAAATACATTTCGTCCGGATTGTTTGGCCTCATTGAGCGCGGCGTTGGCATTTTTAAGCAGAGCGAGGGAATTCTGTCCGTCTTCCGGAAAAAGACTGATTCCCATGCTGGCTTTGATGTGGAGTTCGCGTTTGTCGATAGTAAAGGACTTGGCAAAACAGGCCATAATGGAATTGGCTTTGGCGGAAATTTCGCGAAAACTATTAATATTTGGCAGCAGCAGAATGAACTCATCTCCGCCCATCCGAGCAATGGTGTCAGGTTGATTCAGATTTTGATGCAGACGTTTTCCCGCTTGCTGAATAAGCAAGTCTCCGGTTTCATGCCCCAGGGTATTGTTGATTTTTTTGAAACGGTCGAGACCTAATAAAGCGATGCCGATTTTATGTTTATGCTGTTTCGCATCACGAATATGTTGGAGTAAGCGTTGGTTAAAAAGCCGGCGATTGGGCAAGTCGGTAAGTGAATCGTAATGCTCCATGTGTTCGATCAGAGCTTCGGACAATTTACGTCCGGCAGTATTTTCTAAGAAGATGATGAAATGGGAAGGAAGACCATGGTGATTGAGCACAAGTTGGATGCGAGCGGATTCCTGAAAAATTTTGCCGGTTTGCTTCTGGATTTTAATCTCAATTTGACGAAACCGGTGGTTTTGAATAAGCTTCCAGATTTTAGCATATAGCTCCGCGCTAACGCCGGATTGGCGAATATCGATGAGTTTTTTGCCAACCACACGATTCGGAAGACAATTGCCGATTTTAACAAAACTGGGATTGACATATTCGATACTACCGGACTTGTCTGTGATGATAATCGCGATCGGACTTTGCTCGATGGTGCGGGAAAATAAAATTACTAAATCTTCTTGCTGAATATTTTGGAAGAAGGCAGGTAATAATTTATCCGGCAACAAAAGGTTGCGGGAAATTGTGTTGGTTGCTTTTTTAGCACGGCTTGAGGCGGCTTTTTTTTTGTGAGTACGAACGGAAGTGGATACTTTTTTTGGACGCATAGAATCCTCGGAGAAAAACTAAAAATCTATAAAACAGTGATAATCAACTTATACCAATACGTCCTATTTATCATATCAAATAAACGCTGATTAGGTAATAAAATATTTCAAAACTTTACTGGAACTGACTTGACGGAAAGATACTGATATTGGCATAATCAATACACTTTACCACATACAGGCAATGCCCCGTGGCTTGCCACGGGGA
>JAGLMY010000062.1 GCA_023139775.1 bacterium | reverse complement strand
TGCGGCTTGCCGCAGGGTAATTGACCTGAGAAGGAGAAAATCGGTGTTGCCAAAATTACTCTGGTTGGCTATGGCAGGCGCTTTGGGAACGCTCAGCCGCTATGGGTTGTCCGGTTTAGTACAACGTCTGGCCGGCAGTGCATTTCCCTGGGGAACCGTTGTGGTCAACGTGATCGGATGTTTTGTTTTTGGGCTACTCTGGACCATTTTGGAAGCTCGCATGGCGATTACCGGAGAAATAAGAGCGATTGTGTTTATTGGTTTTATGGGAGCATTTACTACATTTTCCACATTTATATTTGAAACCAATGCGCTTTTACAGGATTCCGAATGGCTGCCGGCTTTGGGGAATTTAGCAATACAGAACCTAATTGGTTTTGCCTTTTTATTTATGGGTTTGGCCATTGGACGTTTGGTTTAAAAAGGAGCTCATCATGAAATCACCACAAGACGCTGAATTGTTGAGAATATTTTTTGGAGAAAAGGACCGGTATCAGGGAAAACCATTGGCTGAAGCTGTGGTAGAAGCAGCAAGAGTTTCAGGGTTGGCCGGAGCCACGGTGCTGAAAGGGTTATTGGGTTTTGGTGCGCACAGCCATATGCACTCAGCGAAAATACTGCGGATTTCAGAGGATTTACCTCTGATCATTGAAATAGTTGATCAAGCCGATAAAATCGAAAATTTTTTACCTCAGCTGGATGACATGCTTCAGGAGGGGATGGTAACCATAGAAAAGGTACGTGTGTATGCCTGTCGGAAGGCTGACTGGTAAGCAGACACGTTGCTCCCAGCGACAGTAAGAAAAATTTCTGCTTTTTACTGCTCAGCCTGCGGCGCAATTCCGGCTTCTTTGCGCTTGGTCACATCCTGGATTTGAGATAAAAATCCGGTCGGGGGATGATCAACAGATTTGCCGAGAGGAATGATATGAAGCTCCAGATGAAGTTTGCCGAATTTACTGGTTTTTTTTATGCCCAGAGCGCCGGCTTGCTTGAAATCAAAAGTGGTATTCTTTCGAACGGGTTCGCCGTTGAGTAGTGTTGCTTTTTCTTTGCTGCTGAGTAATGGATTTTCAAATAGATTGATCATTTGTATATGGTCCGAGGAGGGAGTTCCGAAAATATCCAAACAGGCTTGATTCACATTGATCACCTGACCGTTGTCAGCATGCAACACAATGCCTATGGGGGAGTGATCATAAATGTTGCGATACCGTTCCTCGCTTAGAGTCAATTCGATTTGTGTTTTAATGCGCAAGATAATATTCCCAATATAGGCAGAGAAAATCTCCAATTCCTGTCTGAGGTATTTAGGCACTTCGTTCAAAGTATGAGAAGCCAGATTGATACAACCAAATACCTTTTTTTGATTAGCAATAGGAATCATGGCAAAAGCTTTTATAAGTTTTTGTTCACGAACCGAGTTCTTCGGGAACTTCAGCTGAGCATGGTGCGTGTAAATCGCTTTGCCTTGCATGACCAATTGGGCCTGAGGTGTACCAAAGGCATAATGCGAGGTCGCTTTGACAAATTCCGGGGAGAATCCTTTGTGGGCTGCCAATTGTAACCCGTTGTTCTCGTCCAATATATAGATGCCGACGCAATCAATGATGGAGATGGTTAAAATATTGGTGAGGCATTGATGTAAGAATTCATCCAGATCGGAAAGACGGTAACAGTCCAAAGCGAATTCACGCTGAAAATAATGCAATTCTTCGGATTGTTTCCGCGCAGTGATATTTAAATACGTGCCGGCGATCCGAACGGGATTGTTTTGCATATCGCGTTCAATGACTTTTCCGCGAATTAAAAACCATTGCCAGACATGTACTCGATTATGCATACGGACCTCGACTTCAAAATTTTCAGATGTTTTTTGGATGTGCTTCATAACGGTGGTAAAAGCAGCATCTTTATCTTTGAGGGAAATCATTTTTTCCAAATGCTCAAAAGGCAAACAAGCATCCTTCGGCTGGGTAAAACCAAGCATGGAAAAAAAAGAAGGGCTGATTTGAATGCGTTGGTTTTTTAATTGCCACTCCCAAAAGCCTTGATTGGCGGCTTCCAAAGCCAAGCGAATACGTTCTTCTTTTTCACTTAGCGCGAATTCCAGCTTTTTTTTCTCTGAGATGTTACTGTAAATAGCAATGAAGCTTCCTTTTTGAGGAGCGAATACGGAAATGCGGAAATGTTGATCCAGGTATTGATAATAATCTTCAAAAGTGGCTGGAGTTCCGGTTTCAGCTACCTTAAGAAAAGTATATAAGTGGGGAGTGATTCCGCGGGATAAGAAAAAACCGGAGTTTTTACCAATCGCAGCGCGGGTGGATATTTTCATGTACTGAGCAAAGGCAGGATTGGCATCACGTAACACATAATCGATAGCCTTTCCATTATAATCATAGACCACATCAAAGATAGCCAGGCCATCCAGCATAGAAGCAAATAAGTTTTGGGTTTGTTCCTGACTGGAAGATAAAGCGGCTTTGTTTTCGGTTTGTGATTGCTCCAGCGCCAACCGATAGCAAGCAGCGGCAATACAGGTGGCGATTTCCTGTATCAGAGCAAGCTTTGTTTTGTTCGCATTAAATGTTTTGGAAACTGCCAGGACCAAAGTGCCATAGTAATGGTTACGATACAGCAAGGGCAAACACCAGGACTGGTAATTCTGATCCAATACCAGTGGGCATGGGGGGCAGCTGTAAAGGGGATCGCGGATAGTATGCATTTTATTCTGCTGTAATGTTTTTTTTAGACATATGGGGAGATGGTCAGTTTGAATTTGCCGGATGATTAAATTAAAAGTTTTGACAAGTCCGGCTTGAGCAAATCTGTCAAACGTTCTGGTGTTGTTGTTGAAGAGCGCGATCCAAGCATAAAAAAAGGCTTTGTTTCCGGTTAAAATTTTACATACTTGGGACAACAGCTTTTCCGGATCGCTGCCCAGGAGCAAGAGATGGTTGAGTTCCTGGTAGGTCTGTAAAAAATCATCAGTAAGAACAGCTGTTTTTTTACCTGTCTCGGCTTGAGGTTTGGCAAGGTAACGTTTCTGGTCGGAAGGGAATTTGAGAGACGACTTCTTGGTAACTTTTTTTTTAAACCCCATTATACATCCTTCCTACCTATACAAGAATGGCGTAAATATCCGTACGCGCAGTATGGAAATAAAAAATAATAGTTACGGTGATAAAATTGTGAGTACTACTTTTGCCCGGCATTACATGATGTATGCTTCTGTAGTGGAAGTATCGATACTTCCACTGCTTCCCTGAAGTAAGAAAGCGAATTTTTGTGTTTCCGCTAAAGGTAATCTGATATGACTATGGAAAAAACTTCAAATAAAAAGAGATATAGCCAAACAGCAAATACATTGAAAAAAATAATTTTAAAGACGGTTGAAAATAATAGGCTAAAATAAAGGGGAATGGGTTACAATGCGATGTGCATAATTAAGACAGGCTTGGCAATTTGATTACCGGGCATAAAGTTGAATATAATAATTTTTCAGAGGTTTGATTATGAAGAACTATAAGGGCGTTGGTATTGTTTTTCTAAGAAAAATTGTGCAAGCGCATGGCGAAACCGTTGAAAGAAAGCTGCTTGTCAGTCTCACGCCGGAACAGTTGGAGGTGTATCAGCATGCTCAGAATAGACACTGGATTCCGGCTGAGAGTGCCGCGGAATTATATACTGTGGCGGCGGAATTGTTGTATCCCGGAGACGTCCGGGGCTTGCAGCATCTGGGCAGAGAACGGGCCAGATACAATTTTACCGGTATTTACCGGACACTACTGAAAGTTGCCACAATTCCATTTTTAATCAGTCAAGCTCCCAAAATGTGGCGTGTTTCTTACAATGTCGGAATTGCGAAGGTGGAAAAAATCAAGGATAAGAATGAAGTCCATTTTATGGTAGAAAGCTTTCCTGAGTTGCCTCCGGTTATGCGTGAAGTGGGCTGCGGGTATATTCAAGGTATTGTGGAATTCACAGGCCTGCAGAATATTCGGGTTAACAAAGAGGAGCTGAATCCGAAGCAATGGAAATGGACCATAACCTGGGATGATGTTTCTTAATAAAAAACAGGAATAGAAGGAAAACGTCATTTTGCTCACATCGGATTCAAAGGCACGCTATGCCAGACAAATGCTATTACCGGAAGTAGGGCCTGGTGGTCAGGAAAAGCTGGGGAAAAGCTCAGTGCTGATTATTGGTCTGGGTGGTCTGGGTTCGCCGGCAGCTTATTACCTGGCAGCAGCCGGAATTGGACGGCTGGGTCTGGTTGATTCTGATTATGTAGAAGTCTCTAATCTTAACAGGCAAATATTGCATTTTACCCCGGATGTTAAAAAAATGAAGACAAAATCTGCGGCTGAAAAAATTAATCAATTGAATCCTGAAGTAACCTTGGAAACTTATAATTGCCATATGGATAAGCAACAGCTTTTGGATATCCTGCCACAGTATGATTTTGTCATTGAAGCCACTGACAATTTTTCATCAAAGTACGCTATTTCTGATGCCTGTGTGACAAGCGGTAAAGCGTTTTGCCATGCGGGTATTACAGGTTATGAGGGGCAGGCGTTTACGTATGTGCCCAAACAATCGTGTGGCTGTTTTCGCTGTCTTTTTCCCGAATCACCTCATCCGGTAAAAATGCCGGACAAAGCAACCGGTACGGTTTTGGGAACAGTGCCAGGAATCATGGGGACCATTCAAGCCACTGAAGCCATAAAATATCTTCTGGCTATCGGAGACTTATTGCTCAATCGGTTACTGATCTATAACGCGAAGCAAATGAAAATGCGCATAGTACATTTTTCGCCTTCAGCCAAATGTCCGGTCTGTCGAAAACAGAAAAGATTTGCCTGACCAAGCAATGGCATGGATCCGAAAACCTTTAAACCGGGAAAGGAGAGTGCAAAATGATTACTGTCGAAAAAGCAACACCGGAAAAATTAGCGGTTTTGGATGTTGATTCCTGGTCAGCTTGGGAGTGTGAACCCTCAACTTTTGATTGGGAATATCCGCAAGACGAACGTGCCTATGTGAAAACGGGGAAGGTCGTGGTCCATACAGATCAGGGCGCGGTAGAAATACAGGCCGGAGATATTGTCTTGTTTCCTAAAGGATTACGTTGTCGTTGGGAAGTCAAACAGACGATAAAAAAAGTATACCGCTTTGAATGAGAAAAATTATATTTTTCAATTTCACGATAATTTGATACTGTACTACTAATAAATTCTTAATTAAGGTGAAGATATGGCGGAATCCGGAAAACGAAACAAACAGACTATTGCCACAGTCGGGCATAGTGATATGGCATTTGAAATGTTCGTGCAAATGCTCAGAAAAGCCGACGTTCAAATTCTGGTAGATATCCGGACGGCACCCCGTTCCAAGCAGGTGCCGCATTTCAATCAGGATGAACTTAAAGAACGTTTGCCGGCCTATGGGATTACCTACCATCATATCAAAGCGCTGGGCGGAAAAGGACGTAAACCAATACGGCGTTCTCCCAATCGTGGCTTACCCAAAGCCTGGCAGGCTTACGCGGATCATATGTTGTCCGAGGATTTCGAACGTGGCCTCATGCGTCTCTTGGCTTTGGTATCCATTGGAAAAGTTGCTGTTTTTTGTGCTGAGGCCGGTTGGGAACGCTGCCACCGGAAATTTTTAGCGGATGCCTTGACGGTTCGCGGGTATCGTGTGGTGCATTACCAACTGGATCAAAAAGCTGAGCATGTTTTAACACCTGGATTGGAAATTAAGAAAGAAAGATTGACCTATCCTGCCTCAGGCGAGCAATTAACCTTATTTTAATATGAGATAGAGAGAAGCCCATGGGCGTGTCTGAACTGGATCAAAAAAAGATGGAAGCCATCCATTACGAATTATCACAGTTGCTGAAGGGGGAGGATGCCCGGGCAGCCAAGCAATTGGTAGCTGATTTGCATCCGGTGGACGCGGCGAAAATAACCGCCTCGTTGCGCGAGGAAGAGCGCCTGACCCTTTTCCAGATGCTTAACCGCGGCATGGCCGCGGATATTGTTGAGCGTATGAGTGACAATGTGCAGGTTGATGTGGTCAGTGCCCTGCATCCGGAAGTGGCTTCGGATATTATTGAACAGATGGATTCCGATGATGCTGCTGATGTACTGGGGGACTTGCCCAAAGAAAAAACCGATGCGATTCTAGCGGCTATGCCGCGAACGCGCGCGGCCCAGACGCGGCGTTTGATCGCCTATCCTGAAGATACAGCCGGTGGAATCATGGCTACTGAATTTGTGGCGCTGAAGGAAAGTCTGACCGTGAATCAGGGGGTGAAAACCCTGCGTGAAAAATATTCGCGTGTAGGAGACGAAAGAGCCGCTTATGTTTATACCCTTGATGCCAAGGGACGTTTGAGTGGTGTTTTGCAATTACGTGATCTGGTTACTCGTCAATCACAGGAGCTTTTGCAGAATATTAAAATTACCAATATTACCAGCTTGGAGGTGACGACCAACAAGTATGAGGTAGCGCAGGTCTTTCGCCGTAATCGCTATCTGGCTCTGCCGGTGGTGGATCATGCCAAACGTTTGGTGGGTGTCATTACCGGTGATGATGTGGTGGAACTGATACAAGAAATTACCACGGAAGAAATGATGAAACTGCAAGGTGTGTCCACAGACGAGACCCGTTCTTTGCCGGTATTCAAAATAGTACGGCGCCGTGTCTCGTGGTTGTCCATTAATATTTTCCTTAATTTGATCGCTGCTTCGGTGATCATGTTTTATACCGACACTATTAAAGCTGTGATTGCCTTGGCGGTTTTTCTGCCGATTATTTCGGATATGAGCGGTGTTTCGGGCATGCAGGCAGTGGCTGTCTCGATTCGTGATCTGGCCCTGGAGAGAACCAGTCACAAGGATCTCTGGAAAGTTCTGTGGAAAGAAGCCAGGATTGGATTTTTTAATGGGTTGATATTGGGCGCGGAAATCGGTCTGGTGGCATATTTATGGAAAGGACTGCAGTATTTTGGTGTTGTGGTTGCCATCAGTTTATGGCTCAATACCATTCTTTCAGTCTGTTTGGGAAGTGTCTTGCCGTTGATTTTAAAACGCTTTCGACTGGATCCGGCCATTGCCTCCGGCCCCTTACTCACCACTGTTACTGATCTGATGGGTTTTCTGATTATCCTCTCTCTAGCCACCAAGCTATTACCCTTGCTTACATAATATCTGGTTTTTGTGCTGACGGTCTCCGGCCTTGGAGAATCAAGCGCTGTTTGCTATAATATTTTTATCCGCCTTCGCAGAAGAGGTAGGGGTTAGAAATTTTGAACCCCTACAGATTACCGTGGGGCTCTATTAGCTTGAAACGTTAGAAGGGCATGTGCCATGAGACCACCTGTTCAAGAACAGAAATCCATTTATCAAGTGACCTGGATTGGTATGATAGTGAATATCAGTTTGGCCGGTATCAAGTTCATGGTTGGCTGGTTGGTAGGCTCGTTGGCTTTAGTAGCTGATGCGATCCATTCGTTATCCGATTTGGCCACAGATGGTTTGGTTTTGCTGGGTGTGAAAATCGGATCCAAGCCGGCGGATGCCTCCCATCCCTTTGGTCATGGTAAATTTGAGACTCTTATGACCTTGCTTATCGCGAGTGTTTTAATTGCAGCCGGTCTGGGGATTATTTGGCAGGCCGTCTTGCGATTTCAATCAGAATCCGGTCCGCCGGCAGGAATTTGGATTCTATTGGTAGCTGTGCTCTCTGTTCTGCTAAAAGAAGGAAGTTATCAAATGACGCGATTGGTTGCTAAAAAGACAGGGAGCATGATGTTGATGGCCAATGCCTGGCATCATCGGACAGATGCGTTGTCTTCCTTAGCCGTCTTGTTTGGCGCTTTGGCTATTATGCTGGGCTGGCCGTATGGAGATCAGGCGGCCGGCATGGTTGTCGGTTTAATGGTGGCGTATACTGGTGGTGAAATTGCCGTCAAAAGCATGAATGAATTGGGAGAGGCCGGTGTTGATCAGAAGACCCGTGAACAAATTGAGCGGATTCTGAGAGCTCAACCGGGGGTTGCTTCCTGGCACCGTTTACGAGCGCGACGAGTGGGGCGGGAAATCAATATGGATATTCATATTTTAGTTGCTCCGCAATTAACCATAGTGGAAGGACATCGCATTGCGCAGCAGGTGGAGAATGTTATTCGGGAACAAATTGGTGCGTTTGTGAATATTGTGGTGCATATTGAACCAAACCTGCCCGAAGAAATACAAGAGCAGGATCAATACTGATTATTAGAATTTTGAGGTTTAAAACTATTGTACCATAACTGACATGATACAAACTATTTCGTCTTGAGGTTGACTTCGGGCGTTACTTCAAACGGACTTCGCGGTTGCGCCGGCTTCTTTTTGGGTATCCCTATAAATTCTTTTTCAATCCATACCAAAGGCGGCTGTGTGGGTGTAGGATCAGGAGGCGGTATTTCAAACGCAGATTCTCGCGTTGGTCCGGCTGTGGGTGCAGGTATGGCAGCAACCGGGTCGCCTTTACCTTGCTTGATTTTTATTCCAATGATACCGGATACGGTTGAGAGCGATATTTTCATATGTGGCTTGCCGGTACCGGTGGGTCCGATTACCTGATTGTCTTCCGGCTGCCAGTGTCCTTTGGCATGCAAGCTGGAGCGGCCGGCACCGGCATCCCATTGCAGGTGCAATCCACATTCCGGACTAATAATGCCCTGGTACGCCACTTCGCCGGTATCGGAATGCGCGCGCAGCCGCATAGGTTGCACTGGCGCTTGATGTTGCGTGGTTTCTATTAAAATGGTACCACAGTCTGTTTTGAGATCCCAGAGAAAAGGTCCGGGATCATACAGCTCTTCGCAGACTACCCGGATATCTCCTTGCTGTGAGGATAAATGGATTGGCCCTTGAATTAGGGAACCGCGCATTGGCCGGAAAACAAAATCTGCTTTTTGACCTGAAAGTTGAAGCTTTCCGTAGAGTCCGGGCAATGAATTTTTACCAATGCGTATGTGACGATTCACGTTATCCTGCTGTAGTATAAGTTTCAGATCCTTACGAATGAAAAATTGAATAATACCCAAACGTTCAGTGGTAATGCGGTCAAACGAGAGTGAGAGTGAAGCCGTGCAGGTGGTGCCTTGCACCTGGCTGTGTAATTCTCCGGACAAATGCAATTTTGGGAAACCAAAACCCCGCAATTCCGCTTTGGCAATGACCAGAACATCCTGCTCAGCATGAATAATATGAATATCCTCCTTGCCGGGAGGGAATCGGAAGGTGATGGTTTTAATATTGGGAATCGCAGCGATGGTATCCGACCATTGCTTATAATAGGGTGTGGCCAGTAAAAAGAAGGCAGTTAGAGCGCATAATCCACCACCCAGGAGCATCCCGGCCATGGTTTTTTTTCCGGGATCCGGTGTTTCTTGGGCCAGTGTACGCGTTGGTTTGGTTTCAGGGAGCACCACATGATGCAAAACTGCTGCAGTTAAATACACCAAACCTCCGGACCAGAGCACATCCGAAGCAAAATGAGCGCCCTGGGTCATACGTCCCAAGCCCATAAGTGTTCCATAGGTCAGCCCCAATCCGAGCAGGGACCACTTAAGTTTTTTATTTCTGGTAATAAAGTATAAGCTGACAAATAAAAAACCGACGGAGGCATGTCCGCAGGGAAAGGATTTCCCGCGTCCTGGAACTCCAGGTTCAGTGATGCGGTGGAATTTTTGTGAACCATTAAATTCAACCACGTCGCGCGGCCGTGGCCGGCCCCAGTATTCTTTGCCGAGCGCGTTGACTAAGAGTCCTGGACCGATAATCAGAGTAAGCACAACCAGTGCCGCAGCACGACGTTGGAATTGTAGTTTGGGCCAGATCCAGGCGCCGATCAGTACGACCAGAGCTAAAGCGGCGAGGATCAGACCTGGAAAAGTCCCAGCCTGGTATAAGGCAAACCAGGGCTGACGGCTGCCTAGAAACCAGCCGTCGCGGTACAGGAGCTTTTGCAGATCTAAATCCAGGTTGGTAAAAACAAACGGAAGCGAACCCAGAATTAACAGCACTACTGGAATCCATATTTCAGGATGAAAAACATTTTTTATTCTCATAAACCTACCCTTTATCCGCCTTCGCAGAAGACCCCGGCCAAGGCCTAAGATGAATGCGCAAGCCGCTATGGCGTGATGTCGCCCCCACCACTTGGGCGGATAACCACGGCGAAGCCGGGTATTCTGGGTACCACGGGCTTGCCCGTGGGGCTCCATAATTACTCACCAGAATATTATATTATTACGGTATTGTCCAGACTTAGTAGGTATCATGTCACTGAAACGTTTTTTTGTAACAGGTCAGTCATGCGTTTTTTTGTTTGTCATCCCTGAATGCTGATCCCACCCTGTCATCCCCGAATGCT
>JAGLMY010000061.1 GCA_023139775.1 bacterium | reverse complement strand
AGAATTTCATTTGTAAGCGCCTAACTTATACGCTGTTGGTCCATTTCTTTGGAGACGATTTCCCGCGCGCTTTTTTCGTGGCGTTCGTTAAAATCCACCGGATAGTCTCCGTTAAAGCAAGCGCAACAGAAATTATTTTCATCTTCTACCATGGCTTTGAGCATTCCCTCATGTGATAAGTACGCTACTGAATCTACCCGCAAGTATTTGGCAATCTCTTCCTGAGAATGCGTGGCTGCGATCAGTTCTTTGCGCGTGGGAAAATCCATCCCGTAAAAACAGGGATACTTTACCGGCGGCGAACTTAAGCGCATATGTATCTCTTTGGCGCCTGCCTGACGAATCATCTTGATTATTTTACGGGCCGTTGTGCCCCGAACCAGAGAATCGTCAATAACAATGACCCGTTTCCCTTTGACCGCTTCTTTCACCACATTGAATTTAAGTTTCACGCCAAAATCCCGGATAGATTGAGATGGCTCAATAAACGTACGGCCAATATAATGATTACGGATCAGAGCCATTTCAAAGGGGATATCGGCTTCCTGGGAAAACCCAATTGCCGTGCATACTCCGGAATCCGGCACCGGAATAACAATATCCGCTGGGTTTTCATTTTCTTGAGCCAGCATCCGACCCAAGCGACGGCGTGCTTCCCAACAGGAATGTCCAAAAATCAAGGAGTCCGGCCGCGAAAAATATATATACTCAAAAATGCAATGCGCTTGCCGCTTTGGTTTGGGCGCAAAACGATGAGATCGCAGGCCTTTTTTGTTAATCAGCAATATTTCACCCGGCTCCACATCGCGCACATACTCGGCGCCAACCAAATCAAAAGCACAGGTCTCAGATGCCACGACATAAGCTTCTCCCACTTTGCCAAGTGCCAAGGGACGAAAACCATACGGATCACGAATCGCAATCAGAGTATCATCATTCATTAAGAGAACCGAATAGGCACCTTCCATCTGGAGCAACGAGGTGGACAACGCCTCTAAAAATTCTTTTTCCCGGCTCCGCGCAAGCAAGTGAATCAGAACTTCAGAATCCGCCGAGGTCTGAAAAATCGAGCCCTCTTGTACCAGGGTGTTACGGATTTTTTCCGCATTCACCAGATTACCATTATGCGCCAAGGCCAGATTGCCGCGGCTGTACTCAACCATCAGGGGTTGGGCATTTTTTTCCGTCGATGGGCCGGTGGTGGAATAACGGACATGGCCAATTGCTACGGAACCAAACAAAGTAGCGAGTTTGTTTTCATCGAACACATCTGCTACCAATCCGGTGCCGCGAACAGCATTGAAACCCAATTCATTACTGGTAATAATTCCCGCACCCTCCTGGCCCCGATGCTGTAAAGCATAAAGCATTAAATAGACCAGATTGGCTGCTTCTGCTTGACCGCAAATGCCTGCAATGCCGCATTCTTCCCGCGGCTTATCCTCCTGCCGGATGTACATAATGTTTTAAACCGCCTTCCCATACTTGGTATAAATTTTTCACACTTTCCCGCAACAATTGCCGGCCTTGATGCCTGATCGTCAGACGATCACGCACCACAGTTCCAATGTCCGTATAGGGAACTTTGTATTGCCAACACAATTCCTGCATGGCAGACCTATTTTCCGGGGTCACGCTAATGATGGCCCGGGACTGCGACTCGGAAAAGAGCAGACTGACATCCGAAAGTCGTGAGGCAAAATACAATTCAGCGCCCAGACCCGGTTGACCATGAGCTATTCCGAAAAAAGTTGCTTCTGCGGCTGCTACAGCCAAGCCGCCTTCTGAGCAGTCTTGCGCTGAGCGCAGTAAATTTTGGCGTGCCGCGGCAACCAATGCCTTTTGCAAAGCAGCTTCCTGCCGTAGATTCAGTTCCGGCGGTTTTCCGGCTTTTACGCCTTTGGTCTCATATAACCAGGACGACCCGCCCATTTCATCCCAGGTCTTGCCCAGCAAAATAACGCAATCGCCTCCGGCTTTAAACCAGGGCGTCACAAGCTGACTTTGATCTTCCAGCAAACCGACCACACCCACCACCGGGGTCGGATCAACCGCGCCGGCCGGACTCTCATTATAAAAACTGACATTACCGCCGGTAACCGGTATTTGTAAAGCCCGGCATACTTCAGCCATCCCGCGCACTGCTTGCTTGAACTGCCAAAAGATTTCAGGATCCATGGGATTCCCAAAATTGAGACAATCCGTAACACCCAGGGGCTGAGCTCCGGTAACAGCCACATTGCGCGCCGCTTCAGCCACTGCGATTCTACCGCCCAGGCGCGGATCCAAGTATGTGTAGCGTCCATTTCCATCTATGGAAACACTTACTGCTTTGCGCGTATGTTTAATGCGTAATACCGCGGCGCCCGCACCGGGTAGCAGCACAGTATTGGTCCGTACCATGTGATCGTACTGTTCCCACACATATCGTTTGGAGCACAAATTTGGCGCGGCCAACAATGTATTCAATGTTTTAGCAGGTGTCTCGGTTACTTTTAACGCTTGGGGGGGGATGTTTTTGGTTTTCTCTAAATACGCGGGTTTACGGGCCAAACGAAGGTAGGTCGGATATCCCGGATACTTGGTATCTGCCAAGGCGCCGGCCGGAATATCAGTTACCATCTTTCCATAATGTTTAATCCGGATTTTACGGTTTTTGGTCACTTTTCCAATATCCGCTGCGTACAGATTCCATTTTTTTAAAATTTGTTTCACTTTTTTCTCATGCCCTTTTTTAGCTACCAGCAACATCCGTTCCTGGGATTCGGAGAGCATGATTTCATAGGGCACCATATGCGTTTCGCGCTGCGGCACTTTTTCCAGTTCAATCTCCATCCCGGTCCCGGCCCGGGCAGCCATCTCACTGGTAGCGCAGGTTAAGCCTGCCGCACCCATGTCTTGAATACCCACCAAGTGTTTTCCACGAATCAACTCCAAGGTGGCTTCCAGCAATAATTTTTCCATAAACGGGTCCGCCACTTGCACTGCGCTCTTGCGTTCTTCAGCTTCTTCGGAAAGTTCATCCGAGGCAAAAGTAGCGCCGTGAATGCCATCACGCCCGGTGGTGGAGCCAATATAAAAAACACGATTCCCCACACCAGTGGCCCGGCCCAAAGCCAATTCTTCATGTTTCATAAACCCCACTGCCATGACATTGACCAGGCAATTGTCTAAATAAGTATCATCAAAAATAACCTCACCACCAATAGTGGGGACTCCCATGCAATTACCGTAACCGGCAATACCTTCAACCACGCCGGTGAAAATATGCCGTGCTTTAGCGTGATTCAATTTTCCAAACCGCAGCGAATCCAAACAAGCAACCGGTCTGGCTCCCATGGTAAAAATATCACGTAAAATTCCGCCCACCCCGGTGGCTGCTCCCTGGTAGGGTTCAATCGCGCTGGGATGATTATGGGATTCCACCTTAAAGCAGACTGCGCGCCCGTCTCCAATATCCATAACTCCTGCGTTTTCGCCCGGACCTTGAATCACCCGCGGTCCACGGGTGGGAAACTGTTTGAGCACAGGCCGGGAATTTTTGTACGAACAATGCTCTGACCACATGACAGAGAACATACCCAGTTCCGTATAAGCCGGGACACGTCCCAATATTCGTTGTATGGTCTGGTATTCCTTAGGGGTTAAACCATGCTCTTTGACAATCCCGGGGGTGATGTCCGGATCACCGGAATAGGCCTGCGGTGCTTGCCTGCCATTCGCACGCTTCGTTTTCGTACTTGCCTTACGGACTTTTACTTGCTTTACTTTTTTTCTCAAGATCATTACTCCTTCTTACGTCTCCTGCGATTAAGGTCAGTTGGCAGCTGACCTGGTTTAAAACGATATTTTATTAAGTACGCAGTTTTGTTTTTAGTAAACACCAAGCCAGACGCCAGGCACCGGCCCGGGATGATTTCTTTTTTTCTTCTACAGGCTTGGGCATGTAGGATATAGGAACTTCCGGAATATGTGTGCCTCGTTTAAGTATTTCAGCGGTTATTTCGGAGTTAAATTCAAATCCATTGGAAACAAATTCCGTTGCTTGCAATATGGATTTGCGGAATACTTTATAGCCTGAAGCGATGGCGGTTATTTTAGCATTGAAAAAAAGGCGGGTCAACCACGATAGCAGGTACTCCCGAAAATAGAAATACGCTCCTGCCCGGCCGGTAAGCCGCCCTAATTTGGCGCCCAGCAAACAGGACCCATAGACCACATCGCTTTCGTTGGCTTGAATGGGTTTGATCAAAACCGGATAATCGGTCGGATCATACTCTAAATCCGCGTCCTGTATGAGGATGATCTCCCCTGCCGCTTCAGCCAAACCGGCTCTAATGGCCGCGCCTTTTCCAACCCGGCAAGGCAAGGTTATGATTTTAACTTCCGGTACTGAAGCTGCCAATTCACCGGTAGCGTCCTGCGAACCGTCATCCACTACAATAATTTCACCTGAAAAAAAATCAAACTCCTGCTTTACACGATGCAGAATCTCAAGTATGGTGTTTTGCTCATTATAGGCAGGAATGATTACTGAAACGTCCATGTGCACCCCCTCATTTTGAATAGTTCTTTTACTTGGCTCGCTTATTGGTCTCCGAAAAACATCCCTTCCAGACGTTCTAAATTCTGTCTGGCCTTCTCCTGTTTAGTATCCTTTTCTAAAGCTCTGGTAAAACAGCGCTTGGCTTCTTTCTGATTTCCAAACTGCATATGTACGGCACCCAGATTATTGTACGCCCACGGGGCTAAATCCGCCAGCTGTTCCGCTTTTTGATAATACTGCAAAGCTTCTTCATACTTTTTTTGATCCAAATACCAATTCGCTAATCCAAGATATGAATATTGCCAGTCAGGCGCCAAAGCAGCCATCCGGATAAGATGTGCCCGAACATCCTCCCTTTTATTTCTGCGCTGCGCACGCTGTAATACACCATAATGCTGCGTTACTTTGCCTACAGTGGCTCGATCGTAAGTAAACAAGGGACGACCTGGCTTGATAATTTTACTGCGATCCGGTTTTTCCGATATGGTGTACAGCACCATTTGTCCTATTTTGGCTCTTGCTACCGTGTAGTGCGTAATAAATTCCTGGAACCTATGTATGGCCTCAGCTTCCCAGATATAGGTCTCCCAGCCCCGAACCCGCGCAGCCTCCTGATAATGAATAAAAAGATGCGTAAATCCCAAACCGCGCAAGCGAGACCATACGGCCTCGGCACTTTCTGCTTCATCCAACCATTGGATAAACGGCGTACGATCATGCACTGTGGAGGAAAGCACTGCGCGCTCAATATAATAGGTGCGCGCTTCTCCCAGCAGCAGTATTTTCGAGGTTTTTGGCAACTGATTGATGATCCGAGCCATGGGCGTATAGGTATTCATCAGCTTGCGATCTAAATAGGTCTGCTTGCTTTCCAGCCCAAAAAAGAATCCCACGGGATCACGATGCGAAAGAATAATATCAAATTTGGCGGTTAAAACCCAGAATGCCAAAAACACCAGCGTCCACTTGCCCAGGGTTACCAACCCGCGGTTCCATTGCTCACTTTGCTTCAAAGCCATAGCTCCCAAAATGGCCAGGAGCGGCAAACACGGAATCAGATACCGCGTGATTTGCGTCTGCGTAGTCCAGATAAGTATAGTTACTGTTGACACTGCAACCAGGCAAATAAATAACGGCGGGCCACGATAACGCCGGGCTCCCAGCAGGATCAGCACCCAGGGCGCTAAAAATAAATACGTGGCACCGATAAAAGAATTGCTGGTCGCCATATAAAAACTCAGATCCCAGGGCTGGCGTAAATACTGAATCCAGGTGCGATCACTGTACTCCCGGAACTCGTACATTTCCTGTTCCATTTTGATTTCATCAATTAATGGACTATGAATTTTTGTAAAGGCAAAGGGATAAACCGGATTTCCGGTATAGATATAATTCCTGGCCCAAAAAGGCAGGATTATCAAGAAACCAACCACAAACAACTGTATGCCTATCAGCAGGACTGGTTTCCACAAAATGGCATTACGATACTTTAATAACACCAACCCAATGGTAAACGGACCCAGCATAAACGCAGTAGTATATTTACACGCAAAGGCCATTCCCATCAACAGGCCGGTCAAGACAACCTGGCGGGTGGACGTCTTTTCCGCTTGATACCATTCCAGCAAAGCATTCACACCCAACACGGCAAAGAAAACAGCTCCCACATCTGCGCCGGCAACTTCCATATTCATCGCGACCACAGGTGTGGCCAAAAAGAGCCCTGCCGCCCAAAAACCAACCTTTCGTCCTGAGATACGCCGTCCCAGGGAAAAAACAGCCAGACCGCCCAGCACACCAAGTGTAGCATGCAGTATCCGGGCCAAGCGTTCGTCAGTGACCAGCAAAGCCCCGGTATACAACATCTCTACAGCCATGGGAAAATGCGAGTGAATCGTATAGGGCACATGAAAAATATGGTGCTCACGAATCCAGTGGGATGGAACTGCCAGATGATACACCAAAGCATCATAGAAGAGTTCCGGCACATTGACCTGTACAAACACTTGCAACAAACTAAATAGAACAACAACAGCTAATCCCCATTCGGTCCAGGTGAATTTTTTTCCCAACCACCCGGAGTGGGGCTTCACTTCCTGACGGTGATTCCAGAGCAACCATCCACCCCAGAGTGTGCCAATGACCAACAGCACGGTAAACAGCCAGTGATAGTACAACCCCAGCAAACCCAAGGCGTGAATACTGTACGAGAGTCCCGCGAATCCCAATCCGAGGGAATACAATGTGGATTCCAAACGACTTCGGTTGCCAACAAACCATTTCCCCAGCACAGCACGTCCCAGACCATAGGCAGTCACGAGAAAAGCAGCCCACCAGAGCCAGTTTTTCAGCATACCCAACCAATGCCCCAGAATGGTCATTGCTCCCGGAGCATTAAATCGTTGCAGATTGAAAAAATAGAGAATGTGTTGGAAATTAAAGGAAAAAGCTTGCATGGTCTTCCAAGCCAGCAACAGGGCCCAGCCTGCTAATAGCAATACGGCCAACCAAGCATATTCAGAGGTTTTCTGTTTTTGAATGGGGGAAAGATTTTTCTTCGCCACGTATGTAGTCCCCTCCTCGGATTTAGGCCAGGATACGTGCGCTATTTAATAATGACCGGAATATACTGAGTCCGTCCGAGGAACCCATTGCCGGTTCCATACAGCGTTCCGGATGCGGCATCATACCCAAAACATTCCCTCGTTCATTGCATATTCCGGCAATATTGTCCACCGACCCATTGGGATTTGACTCAGAAGTCACTTGCCCGTCAGGTGCCGCATATCGGAAAAGAATTTGATCGCGTGCTCTTAGGTGTTTCAAGGTGGCTTGATCACAATAATAATTGCCTTCACCGTGCGCAATTGGAATATTCAGTACCGTACCTTTGGGAATGTGCCGGGTAAACGGGGATAGCTGTGATTCTACCCGCAAGGGTACGTATTTACAGATAAACGTCAAGGTTTTGTTGCGGAGCATGGCTCCGGGCAACAACCCTGCTTCTAAGAGTATCTGAAAACCATTGCAAATACCAATAACCGGTTTGCCTTGTTCGGCATGGGCCAGGACCATGTCCAGCATGGGTGAAAAACGGGCAATGGCGCCGGTTCGCAAATAATCCCCATACGAAAACCCACCCGGCAAGATCAAACAATCGACACGCGGGGATGTTTTGCTTTTGTGCCATATGAACTCAACAGGTTGCTGCAATACATCGCGGACCACGGAATAGCAATCATGGTCACAATTGCTGCCGGGAAATACCACGACTCCGAATTTCACGCCGCCCTCTTGGCATCATTGCTGATTTTAAGATGATAGTGCTCAATTACAGGATTGACCAGCAATTTATCGCACATGCGGCGCGCTTGTTTCTCTACTTCTGTCTTGTTCAAGTTCGCGGCAAAACTAAGTTTGAAATACTTGCCCAGACGGGCGCCGGTCAAGCTGGTATAGCCCATGGAATGGAGCGCGCGTTGTACGGTCGTTCCCTGAGGATCCAAAACGCTGGGTTTTAAGGTGACAAACACCTCAACCATCCAATCTTTTTTCTTCCGGAGCATCGACTTCCTCCAATTTATAAATAAATTGTAGAGACGTAACATGTTACGTCTCTACAATTATGTTCGCAACATAATTTATTTTTCCAAACCAATAGAACGAAATATTTTATCCACCTGTTTGGTATGGTATTTCATATCAAAACACTTTTTGTAATCTGCGCTGGTAAGCCGCTGCTTGATGTCCGCATCGTTTTGTACTAATTGTTGGAAGCTGACCTCTTCCTGCCAAGCCTGCGTGGCCAACTGCTGTACTTTGCGGTAGGCCAGATCTCGTGACATGCCTCTTTCCACCAAGGCCAATAGCACTTGTTGCGAATGAATCAGTCCAAAGGTCATATTGAGATTGCGTGCTATGTTCTTAGGATTTACCACCATATTCTCGATGACCCGGTTCATTAATTTTAATTGATATTCCAGTATTGCTGTGGCATCCGGCAGGATCATACGCTCAACCGAAGAATGGGAAATATCCCGTTCGTGCCATAAGACCATGTTCTCCAGACCGGACATGGCATAGCCGCGCAGCAATCTGGCCAGGCCGGTAATGCGTTCACAAAGAATCGGATTACGCTTGTGCGGCATAGCAGACGATCCTTTTTGTCCTTTGGCAAAAAACTCCTCTATCTCGCGCACCTCGGTCCGGTGTAAATGCCTGATTTCAACCGCAATGTTTTCCAGAGTACCGCCGATCTGGGCCAACACACAAAGATAATCAGCATGACGGTCGCGCGAAACCACCTGCGTGGCAGGAACTTCGGCCTGAAAGCTTAATTTTTTTGCCACCCGGGCTTCCACCCGCGGATCCTGATTCGCGTAGGTTCCCACTGCACCGGAAAGTTTGCACACTTCAACCGCTGGTCTGACGCGCGCAAAGCGTTCACGCTGCCGTCTCACTTCAGTAAGAAAAACAGCCATTTTCAATCCCAAGGTAATTGGTTCAGCGTGTACTCCATGCGAACGTCCAATCATCACCAGGTTTTTATATTTTTTGGCTTGCCGGACCAGAATTTGTTCCAACCGTTTCAATTGCGCGTCCAACAAATCCGAGGCTTCCCGCAAACGCAAAGATTGGGCCGTGTCCACCACATCAGTAGATGTCAACCCATGATGGAGATAACGACCAACCGATCCCATGGATTCCGCCGTAGAAGAAACAAAAGCAATAATGTCATGATTGGTGATTTTCTCAATAGCTGCCGCCCGTTTAGGATTAATCCGCGCTTTCTGTTTCATGGCACGAAAAACCTTTTTTGGCAAAATACCCAGATCAGCTTGCGCTTCTGCCACTGCCAGTTCGACTACCAACCAGGTCTCCAGTTTGTGCTTTTCCGACCAAATGGCAAGCATTTCTTTTGATGTGTAACGTTCAATCATTAGTCCATACCTTCTATATATTATGATCTTCCCATTAAAAAACGGATGTAAGCAGCCAGAATCCTGTGAAATTCAGAAAACGCTTGATTTCCATGCTTTTTATTGATGTAACGACAATGTTTTCAGCTTCTGTTAAAAAAAATCATCCTAAAAAGAGTTTGCATTATAACCAACCCACTGCCTGCGGTCAAGGAATTTTGAACTCCGAAAGTAACCCGGCAAATTGTAACTCATATTGCAAC
>JAGLMY010000060.1 GCA_023139775.1 bacterium | reverse complement strand
TAGCAG
This sequence comes from bacterium, assembly GCA_023139775.1. Classification (GTDB taxonomy): domain Bacteria; phylum Oederibacteriota; class JAAXVQ01; order JAAXVQ01; family JAUVAV01; genus JAGLMY01. The sequence continues at coordinate 14,582 of JAGLMY010000060.1, read as the reverse complement.
AAGAGCTGAAAAATACGGTTCAAATGTGCCGGCGCTTTGAAAGCGAAATTCGCAAACTTCCCAAAGAAGTGATGGTGGTAAAAAACATTCGCAATCGCAAGTATCTCTATTTGGCGCGCCGTGACGGGCCTAGAATAGTTTATCGATATTATGGCAAATATGACCAGGCTGTTTTCGTAAAATTTAAAAAGTCAAAACAATTGCGCCGGAAATATATGGAAAACATTAAAATTTTGAAGGCTCAAATAAAAGCCCTCAGGAGCGCCTTGCGTGGACCCGCAACAATATAATTTTTGCATTAAATTACTGGGCAAACTGGCAGATCTGGGTGTGCTTGAGGAAACAATTCTCATAGGCAGCTGGGCGGAACTGTTTTATTCGAATTATTTTGAGAACAAAACCTTGGGGAAAAGTATTTTTTATACTCGCGACATGGATTTTCTTGTTCCCAAACCGAGCAAGTTGAAATCCGAGATTGATTTGACGGAAGAATTGAAGAAATTGGGTTTTGCCGCAGATTATTCAAAAATAAGCGCTGACGTTGTTCAAACCATTGGAAAGGGAATTTAGCGATAGTTGAAAGGTGACGTTCTTTTGCGCCAGGCAAAGTCCGGACAAAGGTGATGAGTAGGGGTTCGAATTTTTGAACCACTACCTTGTATTGAACCCTAGCGGGTAGTCAACCCCGCTCGGCAAAGCAGGCCGTGTGATTGAGCCCTGAAAGCCCCAACCGAAAGCCGACGTTTTGACAACAGCGGCAGGATAACCGGTTAATAAAATAAAATCGCAAGGGCGGGTTCGGAACCCGCCCCTACATGAAAAAATCAAAATAATCTGCAATGAAAATTTGTTTTTTTTCCAATACCGATAAAATCTCCCAAAAGTATCGAAATAATGTACTATTCGGAGAAAAAGAGAGATATATGTTGCAATATTCTCCAATAAGTATGATAATAGTGTACTTGCTGGAGGAAAAATGCTTAATCAAGATGTAGGGTACATAGATTATTTGTATCTTCTGGATGCGCTGAAGGAATATGCTTCGCCCAAGGCCAAGATCACCAGGATGATCAAGTCCAATGAGATTATCAAGGTCAGACGGGGATTGTACGTTTGGCCTCATAATACCAATGTATCTTTAAAAACCCTGGCCAATAAAATCTACGGTCCATCCTATATTTCTTTTGAATATGCTTTGAGTTTTTACGGGCTTATTCCTGAGCGCGTTCATACGATAACCTCCGCCAGCATGGGCAAGAACAAGAGCAAGCTATTTACCACACCGCTGGGAGCTTTTTTTTATCAAAGTGTTCCTGCGCATGCTTATCCATACGGTATTGACCGCAGGGGAGAGAACGGGAGTCCTTTTTTAATCGCCGGCAGGGAAAAGGCACTTTGTGACACACTGATAAAGGCAGGCAGGGTGACAAGCATAAAGAAGCTGAAAATGCTTCTTTATGAGGACCTTCGCATGGAAAGAGAAGCGCTTTTTTTAGTAAACCAACAGGATATGGCTTTTTTATCAGAAGTGTATGAAAAAGGCGTTATCACATTGCTTTGTCAATATCTGGAAAAAGGAGAAAGATATGCATAGCGCGATTGAGTCGATGCTCAAAAACTATCAGGCCAAAACACCGGATGAACATAAAAATGCGCTCAAGGAAATTATTCAGCAAATTGCCCTGCTGGGATTGTTTAGGAATCGCTTTTTTGAAAAGGCCGCCTTTTACGGCGGCACAGCATTACGCGTATTTTACGGATTGCCGCGATTTTCAGAGGATCTGGATTTTTCTCTTCTAAAAAAAGACCATCAATTTGATATCAGTCCGTATTGCGCTGTGATACAGGAAGAAATGGCGGCTTATGGTTTTGATGTCGAGGTCAAGAAAAAAGAAAAAACAGCAGATACTGCCATAGAGTCAGCATTTATAAAAGGAAATACAAAAATACATTTATTGAAAATAGCAGCCATTCGGCCCCCGGTAGCGGGCATTGATGAAAATGAATCGCTTAAAATCAAGCTTGAAGTGGATACGGATCCGCCCCCGGGTGCTGAGTATGAGATGAAATACCTGCTCATGCCGATTCCTTTTTCAGTCAGGGTATTTACGCAAAGTTCCCTGTTTGCCGGGAAATTGCATGCGCTATTATGCCGCAACTGGAAAGGTGACCGGGTAAAAGGGAGGGATCTGTTTGATTATATCTGGTACCTTTCGCGAGACGTTTCGATAAACCTGGAGCATTTGCAGCAGCGGATGGTGCAAACGGGACATTGGAAATCACAAGACCAGATCACGCAAGAAGACCTGACAGCATTGCTTGAAAATAAATTTCAGGCCCTACACTATGAGCAGGCTAAAAAAGATGTGCTGCCTTTTGTTGGAAATCCTGATGAATTGCAATTGTGGTCAGCGGATTTTTTCAACGCCATTACCAGAGATAAGTTGAGAGTTCAATAGGAGACGGGGTTATGATTAGGATAACCGGATAACGAGAAATCATATGTCATAACATCCTGTAGAGACGTTGTACCCTCAAAACGGGCACTTGCGCATGCAACGTCTCTACGGAAACCGGTATTAATAAATTCATCAGGAAAACGGACGGGGGACGTTCTCTTGCGCCAGGCTCCTCGAGGACGGCGAAACTGTGCATAATGCGTTTTTTGATAGAGGTTTTCAGAAGGAGGATGAAGCATGAAAATTAAATATTTTACTGACACGGATACGGCGAATCTGGAATTTTCTGATAAGCCGGTTTCTGAAACAAGAGAAATAAACGAGAATATTTATATTGACCTCGATGAAGACGGCAACCTGGTGAATATGACAATTGAGCACGCCAAAGCCAAAGCCGGTTTAGCGGAATTTTCTTATCAGGAAGTAAAAAACAAAGCGGCTTAGCTTCATTGCTCCCAATAAATCAGTGCGTTGTCCGGATAACGGATACCGATAACGTAGGAAACGGTCCCCCAACCGGAAAAATTTGTAGTAGGGAACAGTCGCGACTGTTCCCTACACCTAATATAATCCCTTTATTTACTCACTTCCACTTGGTTATACTTGCATCCGGGGTCCTATTAATGGTATTGTTTTTCATTAAAAGCATATAGTTTTGGGTCCTTAAGGAGGATTTTTTGCGATATTTTGTTTGGATAGCTACGCTGCTGCTCGTTTCTGCCTCTTCCGCACTGGCAGGTGAGCTTACACTTACAACGGAAAAGGATCAATATTGGCGTTATGAATTGGTGAAAGTCATTGTCAGTCCTGGAACCACGCCTACGGCCAGGGTGAAAAGTTTGCCGGACAAGCTCTCAGCTACGATCTGGAAAGGCAAGACCCGGATCACAACTGTTGGCAGTCTTAAAAAAATTGTCCTAAAAAAACAAGCATCCGGTCAATGGGAAGGCTTGTGGCCGATTCCGTTTAATCCAACCTTAGGCACTTATACGGCCAAAGTGGCGGTTTTTGACGGCAAGTCCACCACGCTCACAGCCCACGGTCAATTTAAAATCCGCGGGCGCAAACCCTATGAATTGCCCAAAGGTTTTTCAGTGGTGACTTACGAAGGCGGGAAATACGGTCCTAATAAAACTCCGAGCATGGAACCTGGTGGCAAGCGGTCCTGGAGAAATTTAATCTCCTGGACCAAGTACATGGGCGCTGACGCCTTTTGGCAGTGTGTTGGTCAAACGCAAATCTGGGGCAAACGCAAGGATGATCTCTTTCCTTTTTCCAAATACACAGTCCGTTTAATGAAACGCGCAGCTAAGGAATCGCATGAGGCCGGCATGCAGTACGGCGCCTGGGTTACCTCGTTTGTGGTGATTGGTAATAAGATTGAAGACAGCGGATACTCTTTTACTCTGGGATACAGCCGGGAAAAGAATGCTTTGCGTCAGCTTCGCTATGTGTCTTTAGGATGCCAGGAAAGAATTATACATATTATTGAACTGCTTAAAAAGTTCGAGGCTGATCCGAATGTGGATTACATCGGCCTGGATTATATGCGTACGGATTTTGGCGGGTATGAGTTTGCAGATGAGTTTGTGCGCGATATGGATATTACTACTCCCGTCCAATGGTCCAAATGGTCTTCCTCAGAACGCAGCCTCTGGCTGGCGCGCCTGATCCAGGTCAGACGGGTCAAAGCCGCGCGTGAGCAATGGATGTGGTGGCGGGCACATAAAGTGGCTTTGGTAATTGAGCACATTATGGCTGAAGTGAAACCTACCAAACCGGTCTGGGTATTTTCTTTGGGCTGGAGAGGCGGGCATCAGCATGGCCAGGATCTCTTGATGATGCTGGATGCGGGTATTGGTTTTAACGCGCCTATGTTTTATGAGATTGAGAAACCGGATTTGCCGCACATGTTATATGATTGGAAAAAGTATCTGCGCAAAGCAGATGCCAGTCTGGTGTTTGGTCAGCCGGTGGATTGGAACCTGTTACAGCGCACTAAAGATCCTGCCGGCACTTGGGAGCATCTGGACCGGCAAGTGCTGACCATTAAAGAGCTCTATCCGCTAACCAAGACCTTTGGCTTGTTCTGGCATGATCTGGCCCGGGCTTTTTTTGGCGCCCGCGGTCCGTATGGCAGCAAAGAGTGGATCATGTGCGGCGCCGCCTCTTTTACCCGGCTTAAAGCAAAGGCCAAGCGCTATTCGTATAAGGTGGAAATCGAAGCTCCGCTGGAATTGATTCTGCACCGTGATACAGAACTCAAGTTAAAAATTACCAATCTATCCGCTAACAGTACTACCGCTGTGTCGGCGGAATTAGTGGATATGCCGCGCTTAATACGGCTTGACGAAAAACCCAAAGTCCTTGATAATCTGGGGCCTCACAATAATACTCAGACCGTATCTTTATGCCTGCGTACAGATTCTATTTATAATAAAAACGGCGGCCAACAGATGGTAGCCATAAAGGTCACCTCGCCGGCGGATGGAGATAATCCGCCTTGGTTTGATTTTGTATATTTGCCGGTTACCAAACAATTGGGACCACCCTTGCCCAGCAGCAATACTTCCACAGCCAATGGCAGTCTGGGAAATACGCGGACCGGGAAATCAGAAGGAGCACGTAAGAAGTAATTATGGCTAATCCAAATATTCGGAATTTCAGTATTATCGCGCACATTGACCACGGGAAATCCACTCTGGCTGATCGTATTTTGGAATTTACCCATACGGTCTCCAAACGCGATATGCGTGAACAGATCTTGGATGACATGGATCTGGAGCGGGAACGCGGGATTACCATCAAGGCTAAAGCTGTGCGCTTGATGTATCACGCTAAAGATGGGCAGACCTATCAGTTCAATCTCATTGATACGCCAGGTCACGTGGACTTTAATTATGAAGTGAGCCGCTCTTTGGCTGCGTGCGAAGGAGCTTTGCTGGTGGTGGATGCGGCGCAAGGTATTGAAGCTCAGACCCTGTCAAATGCTGAGTTAGCCATCTTGCATGACCTGGTTTTGCTGCCGGTATTAAATAAGATTGATCTGCCGGCTGCGCGTCCGGATGAGATTATCCATCAGATTGAGGAAGTGCTCCAAATACCCGGAGATGAGGCTATGGTCGCGTCTGCTAAGACCGGTCAAGGGACTGAAGAAATTCTGGAGGCTATTGTGCGCAAGGTCCCCGCGCCCGGCGGGGACGAGAACGCAGCCTTAAAAGCCCTGGTTTTTGATTCTCATTTTGATACCTATCGCGGGGTTATTGTGTATATGCGGATTATGGACGGCCGGATCAAAAAGGGTATGACCATCCGTATGATGTCAACAGATACGGCCTATGAAGTGGATGAGGTTGGTATATTTACTCCCAATGCCCAGCCGGTGGATAAGCTCTCCGCCGGTGAGGTTGGGTATCTGATTGCCGGTATTAAGAATATCTCAGATGTCAAAGTGGGCGATACGGTCACAGAGGACAAACGTCCAACCATAGAAGCGCTAGTAGGTTTTCGCGAGATCAAGCCCATGGTTTTTTGCGGTCTCTTTACGATTGAAGCCGGAGAATTTGAAAATCTGCGTACGGCCCTGGAAAAATTAAAACTCAATGATGCCTCACTTTTTTACGAACCGGAAAATTCTACTGCTTTGGGGTTTGGTTTCCGTTGCGGATTCCTGGGTCTGTTGCATATGGAAATTATTCAGGAACGCCTGGAGCGTGAGTTTAACTTGGATTTGATTGCTACCGCGCCTTCCGTGATTTTTAGGGTGCACAAAACCAATAAGGATGTGCTGGAAGTGGACAATCCAGCCAAGCTGCCGCCCTTGGATGAGATTGATTATATTGAAGAACCGTATATGTATGTTACTATTTTGGTGCCTTCGGAGTATGTGGGAGCGGTTATGCAGCTCGCGCAGGAACGCCGCGGGGTGTATGAGAATACCGAGTACCTGGATACCACACGTGTTAAGATTGCCTATCATTTGCCCTTGATTGAGGTGATCGCGGATTTTTTTGATCAACTCAAGTCACGCACCCGCGGTTACGCGAGCATGGATTATGAACCGGCCGGATACCGTCGGGAGAATATGGTAAAAGTGGATATCCTGGTCAATCGGGAGCCTGTGGACGCGCTCTCTTTTATGTGCCATCGTAATTTTGCCGAAGGCCGGGGCAGGGTATTGGCCGGCCGGTTAAGAAAAATCATACCGCGCCAGCAGTTTGAGGTGCCGATTCAAGCAGCGATCGGCGCGAAGGTCATTGCGCGCGAGAGTATTCGTGCGCTGCGAAAAGATGTTATTGCCAGATGTTACGGCGGTGACATTACGCGCAAACGGAAATTGTTGGAGAATCAAAAAGAGGGTAAAAAACGGATGAAGCACGTGGGTAATGTTGAAATCCCGCAAAAGGCGTTCTTGGCAGTACTGAAACTGGGTGATGAGTAGGGGCGCACTGAGTGCGCCCGTGATTAACCGTAGGGGCGATCCTTGCGGTCGCCCGGCAATTATTTTAATAATTAAAGAAAGGTAAAAACATTATGATTGAATGGATTAAAACCGCTGAAGCAGCGGAACTGATTTTTTACGGACTATTGGTGGGCCTGACTTTGGCAGAAGTCATTCTGCGTTATCTTGTCAAGTTACCCAAGACCAATATTTACATGGAATACGTAGATTCCGGTTTTATTGCCATTATTCTGGCTTTGATCATCCGGACCATTTTTCTACAAGCCTTCAAAATCCCCTCAGGATCCATGGAAAACACCCTGCTTATTGGTGATCATCTCTTGGTCAACAAATTAGTGTATGGTCTCCAGGTTCCGTTTACCGACAAAAGGATCATTAAAATTCGAGATCCCAGGCAAGGAGATATTCTGGTCTTTAAATATCCGGAAAATCCGCGCCGCGATTTTATCAAACGCTGCGTGGGTGTACCTGGAGATGTCATTGAAGTAAAAAATAAAATTTTGTATGTGAATAATGAGCCCCAAAATGACGGTTATGCCGGGTTTCGGGACATGCGCGTTTTGCCGCCGGAAATTAGTCCGCGGGATAACTACGGTCCGGTTACTATACCGGCAGAGCATTTTTTTATGATGGGAGACAACCGTGATTTTTCGGCAGACTCGCGTTTTTGGGGGTTTTTGCCGCGCAAATTAATTAAAGGCAAAGCCTGGGTTATTTATTGGCCTGTCACGCGATGGCGATCAATCAAATAAAGTCCACGGCGCGGGAAGCGTATGGGGTGTATGTTCACATCCCATTTTGCCAAAAGAAATGTCTGTATTGTGATTTTGCCTCGCAACCGGCCGCAGCTTCAGATGAGATACAACATTATTTTTTTCTGTTGAACAAGGAAATCCAGCAACGTGCGCACGGTATGGCACGGACTCTCTATTTTGGAGGCGGGACACCTTCTCTGGCTGAGCCTGAACAGTTGTCCAGTGTGTTGGGTGTTTTGGCCCGGCGCATGCACTTGGAAAAAGGAATAGAGATGACGCTGGAAGCCAATCCAGCCACAGTGAATCAAAACAAATTAACCCAATTTCGGCAGCTGGGCATCAATCGAATTGCCCTGGGTGTGCAGAGCACGCAAGACAAGTATCTCCAGTTGCTGGGACGCTCGCATACGGCAGAGCAGGCTGCGCAAAGTGTTAAGGATATTCGTGCTAACAATTTTGAGAATCTTTCCTGCGATTTGATTTACGGTCTGCCCGGACAGACACTTCTGGAATTTCAGCAGGATCTGCATACTCTTTTGGCCTGGAATCCTGAGCATATTTCCATGTATGCTTTGAGTTTGGAAGAAAAGACTCCCTTGGAAGCTAAGGTGCGAACTGGTACCCTGCCACTGTTGGATGATGATCTTGCTGCTGAGATGTATACCTGGGCCAAGGAGTATCTGGCGCAAAACGGATTTTTCCAGTATGAACTGTGCAGTTTTTCAAAACCGGGCTTCGAATGCCAACACAACACAATCTATTGGAAAAACCAGGATTATTTGGGATTAGGAGCTGCGGCGCATTCTTTTGAACAAGGAGTCCGCAAATGGAATGAGAATCAAGTTAAACACTATATGGAAAAAATAGAGGCCAACCACTCAGCGCAAAGCGGCGAAGAACAGTTGCAGGGACGCGCTAAAATTGCTGAGCAGCTTATTGTGGGATTGCGTCTGACTTCTGGTGTGAATACGCAAGAGATTCAGGACTATTATGAAAAAACCTGGGCTCAGGATTTTACCCGGCCTATCAGGGAAATGGCAGCCCGAGGACTCCTGTTAGCTACGAACAACACTTTGCGTTTGACTGACCAAGGGATGCTTTTATCCAATCTGGTTTTTCGGGAAATCTTGTAAGTATAAGGATTTTTTTGTTTTCGTCGCCTGTCCGCCGATCGCTGCTATTCCAGGTAAAATAAAAATTTTATTAAAATATAATTAAATAATATAACTTTGAGTTATATTCAGGCAGTGCGACAAAGAGTGGAGTTTGAGAATCTGATTATTTTATAGGCAAAATTTTTGATTTTCAGCTTGACGATTTCTGTTCAAACATGGTAGTTTACTCAAAAATGCACTAATTTCCGACGAGGAGGTCTTGCATGACAAAAGTTGAATTAATTGACAAAGTTGCCGAAGGATTGGGTCTGCCCAAGCGCGAAATAGAGAAAATGTTGGAAAAATTAATTTCAACAATTCAAAACGCACTTAAAGCCGGACAAAAAGTATCTGTAGCAGGATTGGGTACATTTGTAGTAAAAGAGAAAAAAGCACGTATAGCAAGAAACCCCAAGACCGGAGAATCGGTTCAAGTACCGGCTAAAAAAGCTCCGAAATTCCGTCCGGGGAAAGAATTAAAAGAGATTGTACAGTAAAAATGTACAATTTATAAGGCTGATTTAAAACGAATTGTCTTTATATATAATTGGTATTAGTTAAGAAGTCAAACTATGTCCTGGCGAATTTTAAATTGTAGGAGGCTGCGTTATGACTAAAAAGAAAAAGGCGACTAAAAAAAATACCAAAGCAGCTGTAACAAAGAAAACTGTTAAAAAAGCAGTTATCAAAAAGATAGTAAAAAAATCTTCCGCGTCAGCCAAAAAAACGGTTACCAAGAAAATCGTGTCTAAAGCTGACAGTAGCAAAGTGAAATCAACACTTGTCACCAAAATCGCGAAAAAGGCAGTTAAGCCGAAAAAAGAAGTGCTGTCTGCACCAGCTCTACAAGCTGCGGCTTCACCGAGTACCCCAATGCCGGTCGCGCATTCTATGGCACCACATCCGCCGGTGGCTGAAGAGCAGTATCCTTGGCAAGACCAATACGGAGACAATCGCTGTGTACTCATGATACGCGATCCGTACTGGTGCTATATTTACTGGGATTTGTCTTCGGATCGTTATGAAGAAATACATAGAGAAATCCAAGCCAAGGCCGCCAAATTAATCTTGCGTGTGTATGATATTACGGATATTGAATTTGACGGCAATAATGCGCATCGTAACATGGATATTGAGATTTCTGCCGCAGCCAACAATTGGTACATCAATGTGTGGGCAGCGGATCGCGCGTATTGCGTGGATTTGGGTCTGGTATATCCGGATGGTCATTTTATTGTTTTGGCGCGTTCCAATGTGGTCACCACACCCAGAGATTCGGTCTCTCCGGTAGTGGATGAGGAATGGATGGTGGTGGACCAAACCTTTGACAAATTATATCAGACTGCCGGGGCAGCTGAATTGGGCCGCTCGTCCGAAGCCATTACTAAATATATGCTTAAACGTGTTCGGGCAGATGTCACCTCCGGAGGGTTTGCGAGCATGGGTTCTGAAGGCGGCCGGCCAAAACCGGCTAAAGCAGGGGATTTCTGGTTGGCGGCCAATACTGAACTCATTGTCTACGGAGCAACAGAACCGGACGCGTCAGTTACTGTTCAAGGCCAACCACTACGCTTAAACCAGGATGGAACTTTTTCCGTCCGTTACGCTCTGCCTGACGGCAAACAGACTATTGTTGTGCAGGCAGTTAATGTCGAGGGCACACAGGAACGGAAAGTCACGCCTGTTGTTGAAAAACATACCGAATGATTTTCAGAGGTTAGTATGGCTGAAAACGGCTATTTAATGATAGTGTTGCACGCCCACTTGCCGTATGTGCGACATCCGGAACATGATGACTTTTTAGAAGAAGATTGGTTTTATGAAGCCATTACCGAGACTTATATTCCGCTGATTGATATGTGTGAGCAGTTGGTAAATGATGGTGTTTACTTTCGCCTGACTATGTCCTTGACACCGCCTTTGCTCACCATGTTTACGGATCAGTTGCTGCAGGAACGGTACTTGTCCCATATTTCCAAATTAATTGAATTAGCGGAAAAAGAGGTGGAACGAACACGGTGGCAGCCGGAATTCAACGACACAGCGCGGATGTATTTACACCGGTTTCGTCACGCCCGTTGGCTTTTTGAAGAAAAATATCACCGTAATTTGGCTGCCGCATTCCGCAAATTTCAGGATTTGGGCTATTTGGAAATTATTACGTGCGGTGCCACGCATGGATATTTACCTTTGATGGTGAATCGTATTGCCCAACGGGCTCAGATTATTGTGGCTGCTCAGACTCACGAGCGTTGCCTGGGTGCGCGGCCGCGCGGAATTTGGCTGCCGGAATGCGGTTTTGAATCAGGGGTGGATGAATTATTACGCGATCAGGGAATTCGTTTTTTTTACACGGATACGCACGGTATATTTCACGGTACTCCGCGACCCAAATACGGAATCTACGCGCCGGTATATACCCGGTGCGGGACAGCCGCGTTCGGACGTGATGTGGAATCATCCAAACAGGTTTGGAGTTCCAAAGAAGGGTATCCCGGAGACTTTGCCTACCGGGAGTTTTATCGTGACATTGGTTTTGATTTGGAGTACGAGTACATACGGCCGTACATTCATGGAGATGGTTTTAGAATTCCGACGGGTATTAAGTATTACCGTATCACCGGAGATTCGGACCATAAAGCGCCATATGATCCGGGAGTTGCCCGGGATAGGGCTGCTTCGCATGCTGAAAACTTTATGTTTAACCGGCAAAAACAGATTGAATATTTAAAGGGGATAATGGGAAAAAATCCTTTAATCGTATCTCCTTACGACGCGGAACTGTACGGACACTGGTGGTACGAAGGACCGGAGTTTCTGGGATTTCTTTTCCGGAAACTGCATTATGATCAGGATGAGATTCGGACCGTGACAGCCACGGAATATATGACGGAAAACCCCAAATTGCAGGTAGTGCGTCCTTGCGCCTCCTCCTGGGGATATAAAGGCTACCATGAACAATGGCTGGACAACAGCAATGATTGGATCTACCGCCATCTGCATAAGATGGCGGAACACATGATTGAATTGGCGGATATTTTCAGGGAACCAACCTACCTTGAACGCCGGGGCCTTAATCAAGCGGCTCGCGAATTGCTGTTGGCGCAAAGCTCGGATTGGGCCTTTATTATGAAAACCGGAACCATGGTGGAGTATGCTATCAAGCGGACCCGTGATCATATTGGACGTTTTACCCGGTTGTACAACGATTTAAAACACCATTGTCTGGATTTGGATTGGCTGTCGGATATTGAGTACAAAGATAATATATTTCCCGATATTGATTATCAAATATATAAATCTTACTCATAAAATTCATAGGCAGGCCGCCCCTGAAGGAATAGAGGGAAGTATGATCTCGATTTTATCTGCCAGAGAACAGACTGTTTTGGTTGCGGTTATTGAGCATTACATTGCTACGGCAGAACCGGTGAGTTCACAGCAATTGTGCGCCGCCTACGGATTTAAGTGGAGTTCTGCTACCGTGCGTAATGTATTAGCTCGCTTGGAAGCCGGAGGATTTTTAAATCGTCCCTATACATCAGCCGGGAAAGTGCCAACCGTCAAAGCGTATCGGTATTTGGTGGAACGTTTACTGGGAAGCCAACCAAGCTGGAACCGGGTGCAGCGAAAAAAACGATTTGAGATATTGCAAGAAGCGCAGGAAACAGATAAAATTGTGAGTTTGGCTGCCAAAGTCCTGGCTGTGACCTCGCAATTGCTGGCAGTGACTTGGTTGCTCGGCGGCAGTGAAGAACGGTTGGCCCGAATACAATTAATTAGCTTGATGTCGCAGCGGATGTTGCTTATTGTACAGACTACTTCCGGAGAAGAATTTCATCAGGTATTTACTCTGGAAGCAACCCTGGGATTGCAGTTGGTGAAAAAGGTCAATCACTGGGTTAATCGGCATGGCCAAGGTAAAACCGCTTCAGAACTGGAACTGCTGGCACGGGCTGATTGGTCGGGTCTGGATTGCCGGCTGTGGGGGCTGCTGCGGCAAGCGCTCCATTGGGCGAGTGTGAATTTGTCTGCTCCGGCGCAGGAGGAACTGGCAATTGAGGGTGCCTCCAATTTGATTCTGCAACCGGAGTTTAATAATATTTCTGCCATGCGGCAATTGGTGGCAATGCTGGATCAGGGAGATGAATTAATTCGTTTTTTTTCCATCCCCGGTATTGAGCGCTCCGGGGTTCGCGTGGTTATTGCCGAGGCTCCTTGGAAAGAGCCGTTGCCGGCACTCTCTTTGGTTACTGAGGACGTAGCATTGAATGGACGGCAAACTATGCGTATTGGTATTATTGGACCCCAACGAATGGCGTATCCTAAAGTAATTGCTTTGGTGCAGGATACGGCAGAAGCGCTGGTTCGGGTTAGGTTGTAAGTGAAATTGGGTAAGCGGAGGTAAGGCATATGTGGTATGACAATGAAAATGAAAAAATAAATAAACAACAGGAAAAAGCAAAAGCAGAAACAGAAGCAGAGGGAACCGCTTCGCACAGTGTTACCCAGGGTGTAAGCAGTGCGGTTGGCAGCGCTTTTTCAGGCAGTGACCCGACCAAGGCATTTGATGATGATGACACCATGCCCGGAGGACAAGTCACCGACGATGAGGTACAAGTCCTGAAAAAAACCATCAAACAATTGGAAGAAAAGTCCAATTTGAATTATGACCGGTACTTGCGGGCTTTAGCAGAATTGGAAAATTATAAAAAGCGAATGAACCGCGACCGGACGGAGTTGCTGCGCTATGCCGGCGAGGATCTTCTGCTGGAGATTCTACCGGTGGTGGACAATTTGGAGCGGACTCTGGAGCATACCGGACAGACCACGGATGTGAAAAAAGTGACCGAGGGTATTGAACTCATTTATCGGCAGTTTGTGAAATCACTGGAAAAATCCGGTGTGTCCCGAATTGATAAAGCCCCCTGTATTTTTGATCCGGCAGTACATCAGGCACTGCAGCGGGTGGAGGATAAAAGTGTTCCGGATGATACGGTGGTCGTGATTTTGCAAAAGGGATACACACTCAATGGGAAAGTCGTCCGGCCGGCCATGGTCAAAGTGGCCAAACACTAAGCCGGTAAATTTGATACAAGTACAAGCAAAAGAAAGGATGGGTAAGCATTATGGGTAAAGTTATTGGAATTGATTTGGGGACAACTAATTCCTGCGTTGCGGTTATGCAAGGTGGAGAAGCTGTGGTCATCTCCAATGCCGAGGGAACACGAACGACCCCCTCGATTGTGGCTTTTAGTAAAAACAATGAACGTCTGGTGGGGCAAATTGCCAAAAGGCAGGCTGTGACCAATTCGGAGAACACCATTTTTTCCATTAAACGCTTTATGGGAAGACGGTTTGCTGAGGCCACTGATGAGGAAAAAATGGTTCCTTACAAAACTTCAGCTGCCTCCAATGGTGATGTGCGGGTTGAGGTCATGGGAAAAGCATACGCGCCGCCGGAAATCTCAGCCATGATTTTACAAAAAGCAAAAACCGATGCTGAAGCCTTTTTGGGTGAAAGCGTAACGGAAGCCGTAATTACTGTGCCTGCCTATTTTAACGATAGTCAGCGTCAAGCCACCAAGGATGCCGGTAAAATTGCCGGATTGGATGTGTTGCGTATTGTGAACGAACCCACGGCAGCGGCTTTGGCCTATGGTATGGATAAGAAGAAAAACCAGAAAATCGCGGTATATGATCTGGGGGGCGGCACCTATGATATTTCCATTCTGGAATTGGGCGATGGTGT
>JAGLMY010000006.1 GCA_023139775.1 bacterium | reverse complement strand
CCACCTACACCATTACTCCCACTTATACCGTTACCCCGACCATCACGCAGACGCTCACTATCACTCCCTGGCCGGTGCCGCACGGTGATGCGATTGCTTTTCCGAATCCTGCCGGCGGCGATCAAGTGACGTTTATGTATTCTTTGGTATCACCGGCAGATATTAGTATTGAAATTTATAATACCCTGGGCTACAAAGTGGCTCACCTGGAAGACAGTAACAAGAGCGGACAGATTAACCGCAGAACCACCTGGAATATTCGTGATATTGCTCCGGGTATTTATATGTATCAAGTTGTGGTCCGCGGCCATAACGGCCGAACGCAAAAAAACAAGCTGCGGCGTGTAGTCATTACCAAGTAAAAACAGAAAAGGCTTTAGTATCTTAATTCTCAAATACGTGTTTTTATGGCAAGATTATTTCACCGCAGAGGACACATAGATTGTTCTATGTAGAGACGCGATTAATCGCGTCTCTACGGTTTTTATCCCATCTTTCTCTGCGAACTTTGCGTCTCCTTGTGCCCGTTTTTTGGGTATGCGGTGAATATACTTTTTTGGTTCCGGCTTGTCCGGGTTAGGTACTGTTGAAAAAAACATGAAAGAAAAATGAAATGTAAAAGGAATTGCTGATGAAACGTTTGTTTTTTTTCCTCTTACTGAGTCTGGTCATGCTTGTCGTTTCCAACCGGATTCTGTTGGCTGCTGAAATCGAGGAGAATTACGCCTATTCACGAGTCGTGATGCCGGAAATTCTCATTGGTTTGGGAACCAGGGCTCCGGCCATGGGCGGCGTGGGTGTGGCCAACAGCAATGATATTTCTTCTCTGTACTGGAATCCGGCCGGCTTGCAGCAGATAAAATATCCGGAAGTGGAGTTTATTCACAACAGCTGGATTCAGGAAACCAATCGTGAAAGTTTTCTCTTCGCGGTTCCGTTTTCGCGCAAATTTGTGATAGGTGTCAACGCGAACTACTTGAATCTGGGCACGATTGAAAAAACGGACATCACCTCAGACGGACGTTTGATTTTTGAAGGCACTCAGATCAATTTGGCCATGTTTGGCGGTTCACTCGGAGCCGGTATTGCGATTACACCGCTCATGTCTTTTGGTTTGGCGGCACGTGTGGTGGTCCAGGATTTGGGTGACACCACACCTTTTAGCCTTATGGGAGATATAGGCTGGCAGTATCGCGGGATTGAGAATATTGATCTTGGCGTGGCTGTGAGAAATTTAGGCCTGGGAGTTGCCGGCTACAGTCTGCCCATAAGCGGGACTCTGGGCGCTGCGTACAAAGCAAAAATTAATCGGACCAGCGGCGTTATCATCGGGTTGGATTTGGAAGTATTGTTTCATGAATTGGTGGATTCGATTGTCCATGTGGGATTCGAGTACAACTTTGCCCGGGTTTTAACAATTCGTACGGGGTATCAATTAAGCGGCGCCACACAGCCTGAGGGTTTGGCGGGATTGACGGCCGGCTTGGGAATCGCGCCGGGAATGTGGAATTTTGGATATACCATAGCGCCGCATGGGGAGCTGGGTCTGACACATCGTATTTCGGTAGCGTTAAACCTCAAACAAATCGGAAAAAGTCGTTCCCGAGCCAAAAAACCGAAACAGAAACGTTCGATCATGACAGCGCGCATGGATTTTGACGCGCAGTCCGATGGTTTTGGCAGCCGGGATATTTCATCCAGTCCAACCACCAAAGAAGAAGCGGCCATGCGATCGCTGCTCAAAGACAATGTGCAGGTTGAGGCTCGGATTACCAAGGCCACAGCTAAAACCAAGGGAGCGCGGGAAGTGCACTTTAAGGTCAAACGTACTTCCGGCGCGCGGATAGTGCGGTGGTCTTTAAAATTGGAAGGTCGCAAGGGCAAAAAAATCCGGGTCTTAAAAGGAACCGCGCTGCCAAAAATGATTATCTGGGATGGAAAGAATACCAAAGGGAATTTTATCAAGGCTATTAAGGGAGTGCGGTATTACTTGACCTTGACGGATATTAATGGTCAGAGCGAGACTCAGAAAGGCAGGGTAGGAGTTAATGTTGCCGATACGCCGCCGAATGCAAAAAAACACCAAGTACCGCGACTGGTGGAAGCGGAAATTTTTGGTCCGGTATTGTTTGAAAAAGGCCGGGCTGAGATCAGACCTAAAGCCGCCGATATTATTGCCAAGGCCGCGGTTTTTATTCAGTCTCATCCGCGCACTAAAGTACTCATTGAAGGGTATGCTGATTCGGTAAATGAAGAAGCCCGGAAAGTATATCTTTCCAAAGCCCGTGCTGAAGCCGTGGCCCGGTATTTGACAGCCTATCACAAAGTACATATTTCGCGCATCTTGGTACGCGGTCGCGGAGATAAAAATCCGGCGGTCAATAATTCGAATTATAAGCAGCGCTACCGGAATCGCCGGGTGATAATTACGGTTCGCGAGATGAAAGTGAATAAGAAGAAATAAGTTTGGGCCTGGGAATAAAAACACGTTTGGCCATATAGCGCGCGGAAGAGTAGGTTGCTTCAGCGGTAATCCAAAAACCCTCTGTTTGTATTCCCTTGGTCTGCTCACTATTCCAAAAAACAACTCGCTGTCCGGAATCGGCCCATTGTTTTTTGCTTAGGAAGGGTTGCCGCAGCCGCGGCGAGGATTTGATTTCTACTGTCAACCACGCCGGTTCGGTGAGGAAAAATTCGATGCGTAGCAAGTGCGGATGTGTAGCGTCCTGTTGTACTTGGGCACGCAGAATATCCGAACCGATCCAAAAATAATGAGCGCCGTTTTTTTCGGCAACAAATACCTGGCCAAAATGACGATGAATCGCAAGGCCGGTCGGCTGCTCAAAGCGATAGTCACCATTTCCAACCCGGCCGTACGAGGTCAGATACGCCAGTTGGCGGTTAAACTTGTGTATCTGGGAACGGACAGGATCTGTGATCCACACATTTTCATAATAATCCAATTCCATCCAGGCAAAAGTAAACTCAGGATATTGTTCTGTAAGCTTTCTTGCTTCCAGGACTTTTTGCACGCGGCCGGCCAAATCCAGTCGGAGCAGACGTTTTCCGGACTGATCGATAACAAAGATATACCCGTCATGATAAAAAGACCAGGGTTCCAAAGGATCAACAACGGTCAGTGAACCTGGTTGTGATAAGCGGATCTGTTCGCTCAATTGCGGTCCAATGGTTTGCAGCAAATCGCCTTTTGGCGAATACACAAAGAGTTGATCGCGTTTGGCATCACTGACATATAGTGATCCTTGCGAATCGAGCGCGACACCCCATGGTTGTTTCCAACCACCGGGTGGTGGAGTTAGCATACCGGCAGGAACCAGTTTTTTATTTTCCAAAACCAAACGAAAAACCGCCGGATGCCTGGGATCTGTCACATAGGCGCTGCCATCAGTGTGCAGGGCAGTACCCAGGGGATAGGAAAAAAGCCGTTTGCTCTCGCCGCGGTCACCCAGCACCTCGAGGTGCGTGAGATCAGGATTGTAAATAAGGTGACCCTGGCCGGCATTAGCTCCCAGGATCGTCACTTGAAATTCCGCCGTGTTTCTCGAGTTTTCCAGCTCGCTAAGCAATAATGTGCAGGCCAGATCCTGTGGTTCTTTAAGTATGCTTCGATCGCCCAGGAACATTTTCAGAAGTTCCGGTGTGCCACGGTGAATTCCAAAGGGAGTATGCCAGAAAGGCGGATAGACTAAGGAGGTTGGTTTTTGTTCAATAATCCGCGGTTCCGCCCAACTGTAAAAAGCCAGGCTCAAAGCAATGAGTGTCAATACGCAGGCACGATGGATACGGAGCATATACTCGTGTAGCATGGACTTTCAAAACTGTCAATAGCAGGGGCAAAAAATGAGTATCGTGTCAGTGAAGTGTTTTTTTAGTTTGTCATCCCCGAA
>JAGLMY010000059.1 GCA_023139775.1 bacterium | reverse complement strand
ATTTGAAATTGAGCCCGTTGAGAATGTGCATATATCAAAATCACTAGAAATGGATGAAAATAAGTATACCGGAAAACTAACTATTCGCATAACGAACCGGACTAACAATGCGATTGAAGTAAAAGGAACCAAGATAAACTGGGGACCGGTAAAAAATTCAGGCAAGAGCAGGTTTAATATCATGCAAGCGGTAATACTTAACAATAATAAAATTGAGAGAATAAAAAGCAAGAAGAAAAACGAGGTGCTGGTGTTACCCATAAGCCAAGGCTGGGCCGGCATTCGTGATCAATATTTTTGTGCTTTGTTCTATGGAAAACCAGAGCTTTTTAAATCTGCTGAGGTGATTAAAAAAGATGACCAGACCCTCCAGTTGGTACTGGACATGCCAGCCAAAGTCATCCAGCCGCAGAGTGAAGGCAGTTTCGAGATCAATGTTTATTTGGGTCCGCAGAATTACAAAGAGCTGAAGAAACTGGGCTATGATATTCATAAAATTGTTAATTTTGGAGTGTTCAGCTTTCTGTCAGTGCCAATCTATTATTTATTAAAGTTTCTATATAATGCGACTAAAAATTATGGGGTTGCAATTATTTTACTCACAATTATTATTCGTGCCCTGCTGTGGTGGCCAACCCAAAAAAGTTATACCTCCATGAAAAAAATGCAGTCCTCGATGAGCAAGATGCAACCGCGCCTGAAAACACTAAAAGAGGTGTATCGGGATAATCCGCAGATGCTAAATCAAGAAACCATGAAATTGTACAAGGAGTATCAAATTAATCCCATGGGTGGTTGCTTGCCCATGCTTTTGCAGATGCCGGTGTTTTTTGCGCTGTATACGACATTGACCGCTGCTGTAGAATTGAAAGGCGCGGCATTTATCTGGGTGTGGAAAGATTTATCACTCAAGGATCCGGTGTATGTATTGCCTTTTGTCATGGGAGCGACAATGTTTCTGCAACAGAAAATGTCAACACCGCCGGCAGCCACACCCGAGTCAGCTGTACAGCAAAAAATGATGCTATATATGATGCCGATTATGTTGACCTTTTTCGCTTTTATGTGGCCATCCGGATTATTGCTATACTGGGTTGTGTCCAACATATTATCCATTGGTCAACAATTCATGATCAACCGCAGATCATAACCTTGACCACATACAGGTAATGCCCCGTGGCTTGCCACAGGGATACTGCATACCCTCTCCCTTCCAGGGAGAGGGATAAAGGGTGAGGGTCACCTTAACATGCCCTGCGGCTTGCCGCAGGGTAATTGACAAAGGGAGGACGTATATATGCCCGAGAGTATTGGAGAGGGTAAAACTGTGGAGGCTGCAACAGAGGCAGCGCTGATGGATTTGGGATGCAAAAAGGAGGAAGCAGAGATAGAAGTGCTGCAAGAAGCGGTAAAGGGAATTTTTGGCAGGACAAAAGCAGCCCGTGTTAAGGTTATTTATAACAGAACCAACGAAAATGCCGAGGGTCTGAAAAAAGAGGATAAAACAGAGATCTCTGAACGGATAAGCCGGGAAAATATGCACGAGGCTTCGATTCAAGGGCAAAATATTGTAACAAAGATACTTACCCTTATGGGAATTGAAAACGTTAAAATAAAGGCCAAAGAAGAGGAAAGTACGATTACCTTGGATATTCAGTGCGAGCCGGAAGGTTTATTGATTGGAAGGCAGGGACAGACCTTGTCCTCTCTTCAGTACTTGGTCAACAGAGTCATTCACAACACAGTAAATAAGCAAATTCGCTATATTGTTGATGTCGGCGGGTACAAGATACGCCATAAAACGATTCTTGAGAAAATGGCCAACCGCATTGCGCAAAAAGTAAGTGATTCTAAAGAGGAAGAACAACTAAAAGCTATGAGTGCTTATGATCGCCGAATTATTCATGTGTGCGTTAAGGATAACCCGGAGGTCACTACTTACAGTTTGGGAGAAGGCAATTTTCGCAGAGTTGTCATCGCGCCAAAAGACAAAGCTGTTCCGAGTGAGCAATAATTACCAGAGAGAAAACAAAAATGGATAAGCGGTCGGATACGATCGCAGCAATCAGCACACCTCAAGGCCGAAGTGGAATAGGGATAATCCGTATTTCCGGACCAGATGCACCGGAATTGATAAACACCTTTATAAAGTCCAAGTTCAATATCTTATCTTTGCCTTCCGTTCAAACCAGGAAACTCATTCACGCCCAGGTTGTTGATCACGGGCAAGTACTTGATGAAATCTTACTCGCATACATGCCGCCAAACAAATCCTTTACTGGCGAGAGTACGGTTGAATTGAATTGTCATGGCGGAAGAGCAGTACTAGCCGCAGTGTTAGAGTGTGTCCTAAAAAGCGGAGCTCGTCTGGCAGAGACAGGAGAGTTCACCAGGAGAGCTTTTAGGAACAATCGTTTGAATCTGGTTCAAGCAGAAGCCATTAATGATTTAATACACGCCAGGACTAAAAAAGCGGTAAAGGCAGCCTGGAGACAGCTTGAAGGGGGACTAACATCGCGTTGTACGGAGTTGCGGACCGTATTATTTGACGTAGTGTCCGAGTTTCAGGCAGAGATTGATTTTGAAGTGGAGGGCTCAAAAGAGCGCTGGATTGAGCAGATGAAAAAAGCCGGAGCACAGATACAGACCATGCTCAAGTCTGCTGAGAAAAGCAGGTATTTAACGCAAGGTTGCTGGGTTGTCATTTCCGGACCACCAAACGCCGGCAAATCAAGTATATTCAATGATATCATTAATATTGAACGGTCCATTGTATGTGATAGCCCTGGTACAACGAGAGATCATATATCAGAAATTTTGGAAATAGATGGAATAGAAGTAAGGCTTACAGATACAGCAGGCCTAAGAGAGACTGATGATAAAATTGAATCTATATCCATTGAGAGAAGCAGGCAACAAGTAAACTCAGCAGATATTGTTGTCTATGTCTTGGATCAGAGTACTGCTTTGAATGACCATGAGCGAAAAGAAGCCGAAAGAGTGATTGCAGAGAATGGTTTACTTGTATTGAACAAGTGCGACTTGGAAATTAGTCCAACAATGAAAGCCTTTGTTGCTAAATGTCAGAACAACAATAATGTGGTTATTATATCCATTCTATCAAATTATGGGATAGATGCTTTTTTGGATAAATTGGCAGAATGCATAAGTAATAAGACCAAGAGCGAAGAGGACCCGTTAATTACTAATATACGACAGACCAGGTTGCTTGAATCTGCAAAAGAAGGTCTTCTTAATGCTCTCAACGCAATTGAAAAAGATAATAAGCTGGATGTAGCAATGTATGAGCTTCAGAAAACCATCGAAAGCATGTCTGAGATTATTGGAGAGATATCCAACGAAGAGATACTTGATTCAATCTTTTCAAAGTTCTGCATTGGCAAATAAAGGAACTACTCAGGTGTGTAAAAAAACTATTCGAGTATTCACGCCCGGCAAGTCGCTTTGGTCTTTTTTCAAGCGCGGCAAAGCGGAAAACCAGGGTCCAGGCCGACAACGGGCAATAAGGGGATGTGTTTTTCTAAACCACATCTCCGCAGTTACCGCTGCCCCGCTTGAAAAAAGACCAAAGCGACTTGCTCCTTGAAGACCTGAGTAGTTACCATAAAGGCATAAAGTAGAGACGCACAATTGTGCCTCTCTACAATAGGTGTGTTTCACGTGGAACATTCCATAAAGGAAGCGCAGTTATGATAGAAAAAAAGTTCAAACAAGTGCTTAATCAGTGGGGAATCAGACCCAATGAAGAAATTTTTAGCAAATTTAGGCTATACTATAAGGAGCTGATTGCCTGGAACGAGAAAATAAACATAACTTCCATATGTGAGATAGAGGAAGTCTATATCAAACATTTTCTGGATTCAATAAGCGGCTGCCAAGTGTTTAGCTTCAACGATCAAGAAATCATAGACATAGGAACAGGGGGAGGTTTTCCAGGACTTCCCCTGAAGATTGTGTTTCCAGATCTCAAAGTAACATTTGTTGATTCATCCAAGAAGAAGATGATGGTACTCAAGGAAATATGCCAAAAGCTTAGTATCAGAGGGTGTTGGTTCGCTTCTGATAATATTGAAGCACTAGGAAGGTCTGAGCGCTTTCGTGGCAGATACCAAGTCGTTGTTACCAGGGCAGTAAGCACAATTCCTGTATTACTGGAGTATGGTATACCACTACTGGTAGAGCAGGGAGAAATTATTATTTACAAAGGTCCTAATGTGGAAAAAGAAGTGGAAAACTCGTCAAAGGCACTACAACAACTTAATGCCAAAATCAAGAAAAGTATGGAATTTATTATGCCTTTCTCTGATATTACAAGAAAACTAGTTGTTGTGGAAAAAACCGGTAAAACGCCTGATGAATATCCCAGAAAAACAGGAACACCAAAGAAAAGACCGCTTTAAGGAATAAAGATATCCGCACAGACGCGCTGAGTTTTCAGGAAACCAGTATCCTTTACCTCCCTGGGGAGGCTGTGTCGTAATTAGATTTTAGGAGATTGCTCCTCGCAAAGATAGTAAAAGGGGTTTTGCAGCAGAATTACTTATTTATGCCGAGCATGTTTCACGTGAAACAGAGGTAAAAGTGAACATAACAACATTGAACACAACAAATTTCAGGAATATCGTAGAGTTCAAGCATGATTTCTCCCCCAGCCTCAATATTTTATTCGGAAATAATGCGCAGGGCAAAACAAATATTATTGAGGCAATATATATTATTGGGACAACAAAGTCATTCAGAAGAGTTCAGGACGAGAAATTAATTAATTTTGGGTCGGAATATGTCAAGATTGATGCAAAAATAGTCAAAAACGAGATAGAAAAGGATATTTCTATTCGTTTTTCGAGAAATAACGGCAAAAAAATACTCTTAAATAATAAGCCGATTATAAAACACGCAGACTGTGTGGGTAACATAAACGTGACTCTGTTTTGTCCGGAAGATTTAATGATCATTAATGGAGATGCCGCGAACAGAAGACGCTTTATAGATATCCTCCTTTGTCAAACAGACCGGGCCTACTTATCAGATTTGATAAACTTTCAGAGAATACTTAAGCAGAGAAACAACCTTCTGAAAGAAATCAGGGAAAGTAGAAAAACCGAACTACTTGAGCCGTGGGACGAGCAGTTTTGCGAATTTTCGTGCAAAATAACAACAAAAAGAGACCAATGTTTGAGAAAAATTAACAAAATGGCACATAAATGCCACCAAAAACTCCAATTTAATGAAAATTTAGCTCTTAAATATGTATGTTCTATATATTCTATTGAGGAAGAAAATCAGGCTGATTGCAAAATCGCTTTTAAAAATAAGCTGAAGAGAGTGCTTAACGAGGAAATAGCTAAAGGGTTCTCTCTGCTGGGACCGCACCGGGATGATCTGGAAATAGAGATTAACCAAATAAACACGAGATTTTTTGGATCTCAGGGCCAAAAGCGCTCAGCAGCCATCAGCCTGCGATTGGCAGAGGCCGAATACATAAAAGCAATCACAGAGGAGTATCCCATCCTTCTGTTGGATGATATTTTTTCTGAGCTTGACGAGCAGCGAAAAAATGATTTAATACATATGCTGCAAAAAAAACAGCAGATATTTATTACCGGAACCAGCCTGGCAGAATTTGCCGGCATGGCACCAGAGGCAAAGATTTTTTACATTCAGGAAGGAAAGGCAAGGATTCATGCGCATACAAAACAGACGAGGTAGAAAAAAAAAGAATCCGGAAAAGATAGACTCAATGGTTGGAGGCTTACTCAAAAAGTGGCAAGGCCAAGCCAAGAAGCAGGAGATTATATTTTCATTGGTCTGGGAAAAGGTGGTTGGAGAACGAATTGCCAAACATACACGTTTGGATCAGATTAGAAGAAAACAAATGATTGTTGTGGCGGAAAGCTCTGCCTGGATGAATGAGTTGACTTTTCTCAAGGAAAAGATTAAAATCGAAGCTCAAAAGTCGCTTTTGGCATATGGAATAAGCATAGAAGAAGTCATTTTTAAATTGGGTTAGTGTCTTTATTCTCAAATTTGTGTTTTTACAGCAAGAAAAATATTCGTCGTAAATAACAGGTAACATGTCAGTGAAGTGCTGTGTTTTGTCAAATAACCCGGAAACATATGGTCTGCTGATTTATTTTTTCCCAGGGACGCGACTTGCCTCCAAATGCGCAAATTCAAAATTGCCGAGCGGATAACTTATTTAGAATTTCGTATCCGGCTGGGTAAGAGCGCGCTTTCCCCTTGGGAAAAAATAAATCAGCAGACCATATGTCTTTCTCGCTTCACTGACATGATACAATAACAGAAAGAATTTTTTTGACAGGATCAACAGGATATACAGGATTTTAAATAAATTCAGTTAATCCTGTTATCCTGTCAAAGATCTTTCGTTACGGTTGGTTCAGGTTGGACAAAAAAATCACGGAGCATCAATTACATGTCCTTTCATCTGGGCAATGATTTTTTCATTTCTTCGCGTCAGCTTATAGCAATTCTCAATGTGCGGCAGTTGAAATCATCATCCTCACTGTTGAAGATGCTGGACGCCAAACGTGGTTCAGATCGCTTGCGTGTGGTAGGTCAAGGACAGTACCGTTCGGCGGTACTCACAAGTAAAAATATATGTTACTTATCTCCTATTGATGCCAAGACATTAGCCAAACGATTGAAAAAGAGTTTTTGATACGTTTTAGGGAGGGAACTGATGGCAAAAAAGGCCGACAAATCAAATAAAAGCAAGGAAAAAAGCGCTTTATCAGCGCGAGTCAAGGCTAAACCCGCGGCAAAAGAGGCTAAAACCAAGAGCCAAGACATCTCTTTAGGCAAATCTTTAGCGGAAGAGAAGATTACAGCCAAAGATCAAGCCTTAGCAGCAGAAATGGCAGAGCAATTATTAAATACAGCCAAGGGTGACGCGCCAGTCTCACCTGTCAAATCAGATGAGTACGGTGCTGATAAAATCACAGTTTTGGAAGGTTTGGAAGCGGTCCGGAAACGTCCTGCTATGTATATTGGAAACACGGCAGAAGCAGGTTTGCACCATTTGGTGTATGAGGTTGTTGATAATTCAATCGACGAAGCTTTGGCCGGATTTTGTGCTGAAATTGGAGTTATCATCCACGCTGACAATTCTATTACGGTGTCAGACGATGGTCGCGGTATTCCGGTGGAAATACATAAGACCAAAAAAAAGTCCGCCCTGGAAGTGGTTATGACGGTTTTGCATGCCGGCGGTAAATTTGACAATCAAGCCTATAAGGTTTCCGGCGGGCTGCACGGGGTGGGTGTGTCGTGCGTAAACGCACTCTCGGAATGGTTGGAAGTTGAGGTTCGCCGCGATGGCAAAGTCTATACCCAGGCCTACAAACGGGGTATACCAACAGCTAAAGTAGACTGCATTGGAGTTACTAAAAAAACCGGCACTAAGACTATATTCAAACCGGATGGCAATATCTTTTCAACCCTGGATTACTCTTTTGATACGCTGGCGCATCGTCTGCGGGAACAGGCCTTTTTAAATAAAGGCATTAAAATCAAACTGACGGACGAACGCGGCGAAGAAGAAAAAACCGTATCCTTTTTCTATGAGGGTGGAATTGTCGCTTTTGTGAAGCATTTGAATGCCAATCGTAATGTTATTCATCATTTCCCGATATATTTCCAGAAAGAGAGAGAGGGATTTGCTTTGGAAGTGGCTATGCAGTATCACGATGGGTATACAGAGAATATTTTTTCCTATGCCAATAATATTAATACTACTGAAGGTGGTATGCATATGATTGGTTTTAAATCAGCGCTCACGCGTTGTGCCAATAGCTATGCCAAGTCAAGGAATCTCATCAAAGCGGAAAAAGTATCCATACAAGGTGAGGACATTCGCGAGGGTTTGACAGCCATTATATCCATAAAAATTGTGGATCCCCAATTTGAGGGCCAAACCAAGACCAAGCTGGGAAATAGTGAAGTTAAGGGTTGGGTGGAAGAAGCAGTCAACGAATCATTGTCCGCGTATTTTGAAGAAAATCCGGGTGTGACACGCCGCATTATTGATAAATCCGTGACAGCAGCGCAAGCCCGGGAAGCCGCGCGCAAGGCCAGAGAGATTACCCGGCGCAAAGGCGCTTTGGAAAGTGATAATCTGCCGGGGAAATTAGCGGACTGTTCAGAGAAAGATCCGACTTTATCAGAACTCTATTTGGTAGAGGGTGATTCAGCCGGTGGTTCAGCCAAGCAGGGTCGCGATCGGCGCTTCCAGGCAATTCTGCCGCTTAAAGGTAAAATTTTAAACGTGGAAAAAGCACGTATTGATAAAATTTTAAATAATGAGGAAATCCGAACCATCATTACGGCCCTGGGATGCGGTATTGGTGAGCAGGAATTTAACATTGCTAAAGCGCGCTACCACAAAGTGATTATTATGACTGACGCGGATGTGGACGGAGCACACATCCGTACGTTGTTATTAACTCTGTTTTTTCGGCAGATGCGCCAACTCATTGAGAGCGGTTATATTTATATTGCGCAGCCGCCGCTCTATCGCGTCAAGCGGAACAAGGATGAGAAATATTTGGATAATGAAGCCATGCTGGATAAATATTTGATAGAAGCCGGCGGCTCGGAGGCAAAAGTTACCCGCATCCGCCAAAACAAGAACAATCTGACACTGACCGGGCTGAAACTTTTAGATTTTCTCCAAAGTGTGATTGATTTGTCGAACTTGAAACCCAAGATGGAAAGACGCGGGCTCTCTTTGGAAGAATACATTAACCTGCGTTCCGGCAATAAGAAATTACCCATGTACGAAGTACATACTCCGGA
>JAGLMY010000058.1 GCA_023139775.1 bacterium | reverse complement strand
CAAAGTCGAGCTGCCGTGGTTGAATCTCATTACGTGGTCGCCGGTAATGGTTATACACCCACAAAACCCTAAGCGTGACTTGAAATCGTGGCGTTTTACAGTGCTGGATCGGAATAAAACCATATTGTATCTGCAGGAAGGTAACGCACCCTTGCCGAAAAAAATAGCCTGGGATGGAAAAAAACGTGATGGTGATCGGATCGGGATTGGAGAACTCTTTTATTATGGTATGCATTTGGTTGATCGGAGCGGACAGACACTGTCCACAAATTCCCGACCTAAAAAAATAAATAGTTTGGCTTATATACAGAACCAGGATTTATATATTCACATGCTGAATGAATTGCTGTTTGAGGAGGCAGAAGGGAAAATTTTTTCAGAGTTGGGTACCTCTTTGCTGAGAGAGAGTTGTAGCGCGGTGATCCGCCATATGGGTAAAAAAGTGTATGTGAATGTTCGTGTTCGCAAACAGGCGGTGGGCGAATCACAAGGCAATGGGATAAAACTATTCATACTGCAACGCTTGCAATTGCCGGGCGAAGACATTGAAGTCACGGTGGAAATCGTACCGGCAACCATTGCCGAGCAAGTCACGCTGGTGGTTCGGCATTAAGGCCCGGCCGAAAGGCGTTGTCGGGTAAAAAGAGAAGCGGGAAAAGTTGGGGAATTGTGTATTATCGAAGGCGCTGATCAATTAAGCATTGGACGCGTAATTGCCGCGCGTGCTATTATTCAAAAAGAGATGTTGTGTATTTAGTAACTTATTTCTCAAATTCGTATTTTTTTGGCAAGGAAAATTTGATAATCGAGGTTTATTTCTTTTTGGTTCCGGCTTGTCCGGGTTAGGGAGTTGCTTATGATACTGGCGGATGAGAGGCATTTTGGAGATCTGTGCCAACTGATTTTTAAACAGGTAGGCTTGGATTGCAAACAGTACAAAGTGAATTACTTAAAACGACGCCTTGCGGTTCGCATGCGAGCAACTAAAAAAGGGACTTATCAAGAGTACGAAGAACTTTTGAAAGACAAACCGGAAGAGTTCAAATGGCTCTTGGATCGCCTTACCATAAATGTTTCCAATTTTTATCGTGATCCCATGGTCTACGAGCAGATGGAAAAATTATTGTTGCCCGGGTGGCGAAAGCAACGTAAATTGCGAATTTGGAGCGCGGGCTGTGCCAATGGAGAGGAACCCTATTCGGTTGCCATGATGTTGCAGAAAGGATTGGCAACGTTATGCGATTGGGAAATTTTGGCCACGGATATTGATCCGGCGGTTTTGGAAAGTGCGAGGCTCGGGAAATACGACAAGGAGTCCTTGAAAACCCTTCCAGCGGAACTGAAAGACCGCTATTTCAAATTTTGTGATGAGCGCTGGGCCATTAAGAATGAGTTGAAAAAAAGAATCGATTTTCAAATTCAGGATCTGACCGGGCCGCTGCCTAACGGAGCTTTTGATTTAATCATTTGTCGAAACGTGCTAATTTATTTCATACCTGAACTGCAGGAGCGTTTATTCCGGGATTTTTATCAGCGTTTACGACCAGATGGATATTTGGTACTGGGCAAAACAGAAACTTTGCTGGGTGAAGTGCGAAAATTATATCATATGCTGGATGTGCGGGAACGAATTTATAAAAAAAAGGCAGCTGATTCAGATGCTGGAAGCTTGAGCATTTAGTCGGTTTTTTGGTAACAGGTCAGTCAAGTGCAGTTAAACAAAGGTTGTCAT
>JAGLMY010000057.1 GCA_023139775.1 bacterium | reverse complement strand
ACTTTTTGTGTGCGGCTTCCGCTGGCAAGAGAGAATTAAATAAGCATAATTTGGTTTGGGAGAAATAATGATGAAGAAGAATATTTTGGTGGTTGATGATCAAAGAACGGTGGTGGATTCTTACCGGGCGGTATTTGAGTATGAGGGTTACCAAGTTCAGATAGCGGATAGTGAGGAACAAGTCAGGGAAAAAGTGAAAAAGCAAAAACCGGATATAGTCTTTTTGGATATTGATTTAAAGGGAGATCAAAAAGATAAATCCGGTATCGATATTTTAAGTTATCTGCGTCAGCAATGGTCAAAAGAGGAATTGCCGATTATTATTGCCAGCGGTACTGGTGATCCCAGTATGTTAGTGGATTTAATGGCCACCAAAGGTGCCAATGACTATATTATGCAGCCGATTGATGATTACAAAGGTTTGCTGAATATGGTTAAACGGTATATCGAAAGGAGAAAAATCTCCCGGGAAGAGCTTATCCCGGAAAAGCATATCAATATAATCGGAAAATCTCCGCTGACAATGTATTTGACAAAAAGTATTTTTCAAGCTGCCCAATGGGAATGCGATACCTTGATTTTGGGCGAAACCGGCACTGGTAAAAATCTGGTGGCAGAGACTTTTCATAAGTTGAGTAAAAGAAGGGATAAACCCTTCTATGTAATTCATTGCCCCTCTATTCCTAAAGAACTTGCTTCCACTGAGCTGTTCGGTTATGAAGGCAAATCTTTTACCAATGCTTCGCCCCACGGTAAGAAAGGAAAAATTGAAGCGGCCAATGGCGGGGTGGTCTTTTTCAATGAAATTGGTGATCTATCTTTGGAACATCAGGCGGTTTTATTGGATTTTATAGAAACTAAAAATATTGATCCGGTCGGCGGTACCAAAAAAAAGTTGGATGTTATTGTGCTGGCGGCTACTAACAAAGATTTGAAAGCGATGGTAAGCCGGGGAACATTTAGAAAGGATTTTTATTATCGTTATAGTAATATTATTACCAGTCCGCCATTGCGGGATCATTTGGAAGATATACCGGAGTTGGTTAATCATTTCATTAAAATAACCAATAAAAAGTTGGGGAAAAATATCGCGGGTGCCGCTCCTGACGTCATTGAAAGATTCCAGCATGACTATTGGGATGGTAATGTGCGTCATTTGTCAAATGTTATTGAGAATGGCATTAAAAAATGCCAGGGCGATACCATTGAATGGAATGATGTGAAAAAAGATTTTGAAGAGAAAGGTGGACGATACGATAATGCAAGTGCTTCGAAAGTCAGTAAATACGAGCAAGATATCAAATATCCGGAATTTAAGCAACTTTTAGATCGAACCAAAGAAGATATGGAAAGGGAATATTACCTTTATCATCTAAAAAAAATAAATTCAATATACTTCAAACCGCTTCTGCAATTGGAATTGCGAATTCTTTTTTACATGAAAAAATAAAAAAAATGAAAATCCGAGAAAAATAACCAGGATTCCGCTCTGGTACTATCAGTTATTCCTGTCATTTTGTTAGTGTTTCCTATCATATTCTCCTCTTTTTATAACCTGCCTAAAATCGAAAAGACAATAAAAACAGGCTTTTTGTGTGAAGCAAAAGTTGGCATGTAATTCGCTTTATACCTTTGGTAAGAAGTTAAAAAAATGCCGGGGGTGAAGTATGAACGACCGCAAGAAACTTACAGATCAGGAATTAATCGACGAATTACGCCAGGGAAATTCAGAAGCAGGGGAAGAGATCTATGCCCGTTACTATGATAGGCTTGTCAGTGTCTGCGCTCATTATTTACACTCGCCCCAGGATGGAGAAGACGTGGCGCAGGAAGTGTTTTTGAAGATTCTTATACAAGGTAAAATATTTAATTTTCGCGGAGAAGCTAAATTGTGGTCGTGGATCAAGCGTGTCGCGATCAATGAATGCAATGAATTGTTCAGAAAACGTAAAAAGCTGCGCGAATTAAGTTATGTGAATTCGGAGCAATACACGCCCTTAGAAGAAGTCCTGCCTTGCAAGAGTTCAAATCCGGAAGAACAAGTCGTGCTTAATGAAGAAAAAGATCAATTACATGAAGTCATTGAGCAGTTGCCGGAAATTTATTATGAAGCAGTGAAAAAAACCTATCTGGAAGATCGTACCTACAAAGAAACCGCCGGCCTGTTGCGCAGACCCGTGCGAGCCATTGGCCTGCATTTGATGCGCGCAAAAGAAATGATGGCCAGGATGATTCAGGAACAATTTGTCCGTCCTCGGGAAGCGTTGATTGCCGGTGCAAAGAGTCAACTGAACTTGCGGTACAGAATTGCGTGTTAGTTGGTGAGAAAGAAATGAACACACTATCCCAAGGAGATGCGGCCATGAACTATAAATCACAGGCAAAAAGAGAATTGTTGGGATTCTGGCATCTGTTTACCAAACTGGTTTATAAAAACGCGGTAACCACGGAAAAGACGGAAATCGGAAAGCAATGGATCGCAATGGCCAAACGAAATACCGTACTGAGTCAGCTGATTGAAATTTCGGAGAAACCTGATCAGAATCCGGAACAGAAATGGGAACAAGTAAGATTGATGGTGGCAACATTGTAACAGAGAACTTTATTTTAGGTTCCCTGAAATAAAGTTCTCTGTGCTTCATCAGTACCTGTGAAAGCAAAAAGAGAGTGGATGAGAGTAAAGCTTCTAAACCGGTTTTGAAGAGGATAAAAACTTAAAAAGGAATATGCCATGCGTACTCAAACGATCATTGTACTGATCATTATGATAACCGGGATGCCCGTACTTACGACAGCTAAGAGCAAGATCAAAGGTGATGTGATCAATTCATTTTCTAGAGATAAACAAATCAATGCTGCTCTCGGTAAAGATTCAGAATCATCCAAGGAAAGTATTGTTGTGCAAGACAGCGAAATAGAAAAGAATATTGTTCATAGTAATCAGACCAATAGCCAAATCAATGTTGCGGTAGGCAATAAAACCAAAGCCCATTTTATGCACAGCAGTATAACGGGTGGAAGTAAGGTTAAGGGGAATATTGTCAATCAAGCCCAAGGTGATTTGCAGCTCAATGTTGGTATCGGAAATGATATTGAGGTCATCCAGAACAGCACTATGCTCGATGACAGCGAAATTCAAAATGTGGTCAACAGCTCTACTGGAAAACTCATCACCAATATTGGAATCGGAAGTGAAGTATCGGCTCGTCAGACGTCCTCGCATTTTCAAAACAGCCGGGTTCAGGGCAATGTAATCAACGCTCAGGTTGGCGGTCTAATTACAAACATTGGTATCGGAAAATCGATTGCTGCCAATCAGAATTCCACCATTGTTCAAGACAGTCAAATCACGGGAAATGTGGTCAATGTCCAGGCAGGCGGTTTTTTGACCAATCTCGGTATAGGCAATGAAGTGTCAGCTGCTCAGGCTGCAGTTGAAATGCGTGATGACAGCGCACTTACCGGTAATGTGGTGAATGCGCAAGCCGGCGGGCTTTTAACCAATATTGGGATCGGCAATGAGGTGAAAGCCAATCAGGCTGCAGTGTCCATGAATGAGAGTGAATTGATTGGTAATGTGGTCAATGCCCAGGCAGGGGGATTGGTAACCAATATAGGAATCGGCAATGAGGTTAGAGCGAATCAGGCTGCAGTGTCCATGAATGAGAGTGAATTGATTGGTAATGTGGTCAATGCCCAGGCAGGGGGATTGGTAACCAATATAGGAATCGGCAATGAGGTTAGAGCGAATCAGGCCGTAGTTTCTATGTATGACAGCGAATTGATTGGTAATGTGGTCAATGTCCAGGCTGCAGGTTTGCTGACCAATATTGCCATTGGCAGCGATGTAGAGGCAAATCAGGCCGCGGTCAGTATGCAAGACAGCCAGGTTATGGGCTGTGTACTCAATGCCAATGCTGCCGGACTTTCGACCAATATTGCGATCGGCCAGGGAGCAACCGCCAATCTGACAGCACTCAAAATGGAAGACAGTACTTTGAATGGAACTGTCATAAACGTGGCAGCCGGCGCGGTCTTGACCAACATTGCCGTGGGATCAGACGTGGAAGCCAATTTGGCGTCTGTGGTTCTGGAAGACAGTGAGTACAACGGCATGATCATGAATGCTGTCACCGGAGTCACGGCGACCAACATAGCGGTAGGATCCGGCAGCTCAGCCAACTTGGGATCCGTGGTGATGAAAAATTCAAACAGCGGGGGTGCGGCGATGAATACCTCTGCAACCGGAGTGGTGATTAACAGCATCAAAATGCCGTTTGCGGATGTCAGCGCACAAAATGTGAATATTTCGACAGGAGGTGGTCAATCCAATAAAGACTCAGTGGTTTTTAAATGAATGCGAAGTAAGACAGCATGAGTGCGGCGTATGCCGTAGAAAAGAAAAATAATACAAGGAGCTTCAAAATGAAAAAAATAATTTTACTCACCATGATGATCAGTTTGGGAATGGCCGGGGCCGGCTGGGCCAAATTGGAATTGAAAGGTGACATTACCAACAAAGCGGATATTGAGAAAGGTGTGAATGCGGCCATTGGTAAAGATGCTATCGCCAACATGGGGGCAGTTAAGCTGAAGAACACCAGCGTGGGTAGTGAAGGTGTGGTCAGCAACAAAGTGCAGTTGAAGGAAGTGGTAAATGCAGCGATTGGTAAAGATGCTGTGGCCAATATGGGTTCCATCAGCTTGGAGAATAGCGAGATCAAAGGAACTGTGATGAACAAGGTCAAAATTGAAAAAGGAGTCAATGCAGCAATTGGTAAGGATGCTAAAGCCAATATGGGTTCTATTGACATTGTAAATGCTGAAGTAACGGGTTTGATTAGCAACGATGTCAATGCCAAGGAAGTAGTCAATGCAGCGATCGGGAAAGACGCTGAGGCTAACATGGGATCAATTTGCATCGAATAAATACTAGGATAACCGCATCCGGGGCGGTTATCAACCGTTCCGGATGTGCTGAGAAAACCAGAAGAAGGTGAATCATGCTGAAATCAGGTTGTAATAAAATGCCGGCCATGATGATTGCGATAGTTCTGATTGGAGTAGCATCGGCTTGGGCCAATGATTTTAAGGACGGTATTTCAGAGTTTAAAGACGAGCCCATTGCGACGGACGACAAACTGGGGGACAAAGATACCAATATTAATTACATCATCACATATGCTATTGGCAAAGCCAAAGCCTCAAGATACCAAGCTATGCGCAAAATCAAAGAAGGTTTGCAGACTGATCAGGAAGATAAAAAAACTGATAACCAGGCAGACAAAAATGCGCGAAACGCTAAAAAAGATTTACGTCTCAATTATTGCGATGACAAGGTTGACAACAATGAGAACAGCATTGTAATCGAACCTGGCAGCAAAATCGACACGGTGATCAATGTGGTGGTGGACAAATGAAAAGGATCACTAGTACGACGAACAGGACAGGAGGTGTACTCATGAAGATCATATTCAAATTAACACTAGTATGGCTTATGTGTGTAATTTCGGGCTGTACCACACTTGATCCCAGACGTCTGGATGTCAGTTTGCCGGAGTCAGCGCCTGAGATTAAAACCACCAACTATACACCGGCTCTGAATGATCTTGGGATGATGAGTGAGATCTATGATACACCTCTGTTGAAAATCCAGAGCCAGCCGATTGGTGATCGTACCGGCACTTCCGTTTCCACCGGAGGGGAAGTCCAGCGTGACATCACCGAGATTATGAAAAGCACGCTCAATTCAATCGGTGGGAAAGTGGTGTTTATTCCCTATGATCCCGGTTTTATGCAAAGTCAGGTGGTAACCGGGTATTCCAGCTTCAATAGCATTGAGATCCCGGATGTTATCTTGTCCGGAGGGATTACTGAGTTTGACCGTGGTCTGGAAGTCCGCGGCTCCAATACGGATCTGAACGCAGAAGCGGAATTTACCGGTCTGCCGGATAGCCTGCCGTCCAAAGGATTTGATATGCGCTATGGCGGGGCGGAAAAACGAGGTATGGCCAGGATCACCTTGGATTTTAATCTCCTGGATTTTAGCACCATGACCGGTATCTCCAAAATGAATACCACTAATACCATGGCAGTGCATAAGGTTATGGGTGACAGTGAACTGGGTATTAGTCTGTTTGGACAGAGTTTTGGCGCCAAAGGTATGGTGAAAAAAGTCCAAGGCCGGCATGCGGCAGTGAGAGTGTTGGTTGAGATTTCCATGATTCAGATTGTGGGAAAGCATTTGATGCTCCCCTATTGGCGGTTGCTCGGAGACAAGGCGGCTCCGGACCGGATCGTACTCAATGCACTGGCTGATTATTATTCCTATCTAACCTCTGGGGAAACCATTGCCATGGCTCAGGAATGGTTGAATCTCTACGGATATCAGCTTGAAATCAATGGTTGCCTGGATGCTTCCACGATTCATACCTTGCAGCAGGTCTATCCGAAATTTGATTCCGAACAGGAAAAAATCGATGTTGCGGCCTTTTTATATATCTACATTCACATTCCGCTGAACTCGCAGGCCCGGGAACAGCGCCTGAAAATGAATGCGCGCTTAGGCAGTTAAACAAAACTTACAGGAGGTGCTAACCATGAAAAAAAGAATTTGTTGTGCAGCAGTACTTATAGGTTTTAGCTTGACCATTTCATTGGCACAAGCTGGTGATTATGGCAGTAGTTCAGGAGTTATTTTGAAAAACCACTTTAGCCCGCGAGCTGATGGCATGGCCGGTGCTCAGACAGCAGCCATTGTCAATCAGGACGGGGCCTTAAGTTACAATCCCGCTGGTTTGGTAGACAGCAAACAACAAGCATTATCTGCAGTAGCTTATCGCGGTCTGGTGGAAGACATGTATGGGGCATTTAATTATTCCGCCAATCTCAGCCAAACCTTTGCTGTGGGTGGTTCTGTGCTCATTTACGATGCCGGGCAATTTGACCTGATCGATGCCAATGGGCGGATTTCGAGCTTTAATGCCCAGCGCGATATTTTAGCGAATATAACCTTGGCATATAAATCCGGATTTTTAAATGAACCGATTGATGTGGGAATTAATCTCAAATTACTTCATTCCACTTTATTGGACCAATATTCTGCCGTGTCAGTTGCCGGAGACATAGGATTTCGGTGGCAATTGGACAGCATGTTGGACAATCTTGCAATTGGTGCTGTGATCAAAAACATCGGCACGCCCATGAAATATGTGGAACAACCCTTTGATCTACCCCTGACTGCTTCTGCCGGCGCGGCGTGTCAGGTACTGGAAGGGGATAAACTCGGGCTTTTGCTGGCAGCTGATGTGCAATGCGATCTACAGGAAAACTGGCAACAGCAGGTTGGAGCAGAGCTCATGATAATGGATCAGGTGGCCATACGCGGCGGATATAAATTTGGGCATGACGTCCAGGGGCTCACCTTAGGTGTTGGTCTTCGCTTGGAAGGTATGCAATTGGATTATGCTTTTAACCTGACAGGTGCTTTGAACCACACGCATAGGGCCGGCCTGACTTATGTGATCAATAAATTGCCTGAGCAAACAACCAAAGATAAAAAACAAGCTCAAGGCAAACAAGAGCTGGATATTTCCAATTATCACAAGCAGGTTCAGCAACCGGACCAAGCTATTAATAAAATCCCTGCCCAAATTCTGCAAGTGGAGAAAACCGGCGGCCGGGTATCAGGCGTACTGCTCAATGCCGGGCATAGCCAGGGAATACAAGTGGGATACAAGGGTGTGATTGTCAATGCAGCCGGCCAGGCAGTGGCAGGCATTCGTATTCAGGAGGCCAATGTCTCGCAATCTATTGCAGAAGTTTTAAGCATTAGCCGTGATTTGGGTAAAAAACCAAGCGCGGTTATATATAAACACGCTAAAACGGAGAATAATGAGGAGGAATTATGAGAACATATATTAAAACAATAATAACATGTATAGCTCTATTGGGATTGGCAGGTAATTGGCAGGTCTCGGCAGCAGCAAACAATATCGATTCGGGAAATCAAGACGGCATCTATGAAGGCGAACTCAGGCTTGAATCCGGGACTGAAACCAAGTATGGCAAGTGGTTTTACGATAAAGTGCATATCGCACAGGATGCAACTTTATTTGTACAGACCTACAATGGTAATACCTTCTCAGCAACCGGTACTTTGGAACTCTATGCTAATGAGATAGTACTGGAAGGAAAAATTGATGGTGTTGGCAGAGCGTATAGAGGATTTGATGGAGCGAGTGGAGCCCCTGGCGGTGGCGGTGGTACGAGAGGAAGAGCAGGCCATTGGGATGGTAACTCCGGAGGAAGCGGCGGGGCTGCAACACAGGGTCGCAGAGGCGAGGGGCTATATGGTGGTGAGGGAGGCTGGGGTTATTCAGGCAATAATGGAAGTGGCGGTCGTTCATCAACCTGGGCATCAGGAGGAAGTGGAGGAAGGGGTGGTCATGGTATAGGACGCTCAGGACAAAATGGCGGCTATGTTGGTATTGCTGATAATACTGAGAAACGAAATAACGACTTGACTGTTTACAGAGGTTCAGCCGGTGGAGCCGGCGGTGGTGGAGCCGGCGGCGGCGGTGGCGGCGGCGGTGGAATTGGTGCTGGTTATAAGGTAGGTGGACATGGCGGCAGAGGCGGCAGTGGTGGCAGAGGCGGCAAAGGCGGAAATGGCGGTTCATTGGTTAAATTATTTGCCACAAAAAAATTAATCATGCATGGCATAATTGATGTTTCCGGCCAATCCGGCAGCCAGGGCAGTGGCGGATATGGCGGAGCCGGGGGGCACAAAGAAGCAGGATGGAAGGACTACTGGGGTTGGCATTCTTATGGCGGAGGTAAAGGTGGAAGTGGCGGTCGCGGTGGCCGCGGGAGCGATGGTGGTCATGGCGCCGGCGGCGGTGTACTACTTTTTTGTCCCCAAGTTCAGGAAGAATGGTTTAATGGGTTTATTTACAGCAAAGGCGGTGGATGGACTACCTCAACAAGCGCAAAAAATGGCGGCACAGTCAAAATATTTTCTCCTGGGTCTGAGATACCGTCAGTGTTAATTCAAGCCGGCAAATATTTCCATATACCCGAAATACCCAAGCCGGATCAACCTGAGATTATTAAACCCAAATCCGGTGAGTACTATCCATCCCGGGCAGTGAAGTTTTCAGTAAAACTGCCGCCAACCCTTACCCGTGGCCGCATCTATATTGAAATCAGCAAGTCTATGGACTTTTCAAATATAGAAGCCGGCTCCTACAGTGAAGTACTGAACTCCAAAAAAAATTGGGCAGAACTTAATCAGGGATTTCAAAGCTATGGCATCTATTACTGGCGTGCCTGGTGCGTGGATAGTCTGGGTTTGTCATCAGAAAAAACCACTCCCGCCAAAGTAGAACTGGTTTATGCTGAATCGCCTCAATTAATCAGTCCGCATGCTGACAAAACATTGGCTGTCAAGGTGGTCAAGCTAACCGCCAAATATCATGAAAATCCTGATTCGCCTCAACCAGGCAAGGTGGCATATCAAGTGTCTTCTCATCCTGAGTTTGTGCAAGTCAAAGAATTCATTGGGCAAACCATGGTAGATCATGGTTTGGAATCATCAGTGAGCGTGGGCGGTTTACCGCCAGGCCGATATTATTGGCGGGCCTATAGTGTGGACCAGGAAGGTATAAAATCCGACTTTAGCGCTTCAAGAAAGTTTACACTATCTGCAGAATACGCTAATCCGCCGCAACTGGTCAGTCCGGCAGCAGACGCAAGTTTGAAGGTTAAAGTAGTACGTTTGACAGCCACCTATCAAGAAAACCCGGAAACAGCGCCGAATAAAGGGAGCGTGGTTTATCAACTTTATACTGATCCGGAACTCAATCATTTGCTAGCTGAATATAATAGTACTGCTTTAACAGGGAATAATGCAGAAACCGCGGTGGAGATCACAGACTTATCGCCGGGAATATACTATTGGCGGGCATACAGTATAGATGAATTGGACATGAGGTCC
The DNA here is from genome assembly GCA_023139775.1 of bacterium. Classification (GTDB taxonomy): domain Bacteria; phylum Oederibacteriota; class JAAXVQ01; order JAAXVQ01; family JAUVAV01; genus JAGLMY01. The sequence goes on along the minus strand of JAGLMY010000057.1, from coordinate 12,756 downwards.
AGTTATAGTCTGACCAGAAAATTAATCCTGGGAGTTGCGCCGCCGGATAGCATGGATTGCCGGGTCAGGAAAAATCTGATCAACCGCAACAATTCAACCTGCGATATTTACCTTGATATCAGCCAGAGTGGTACGGTAAATGTCAGTTTGTATAATTTGGTTGGGGAAAGGATCAAGACTATTGTCAAAGACCAAGTGCTGGCTCCTGGATTTTACACCTATACCTGGAACGGGACCAATGAGCTAAGCCATGAAGTGAGCAGCGGCATCTACATTCTGGAAATCCGCGCCAAAGATTTTGTGCAGCGGAACAAAATTGCGGTAGTGAAATAAGCTTGGCGCCTAGGGGCGGATTTTCGAGCAAAGGAAATCCGCCCCGTTTTTACGGATTCATTTACGCCAAACGCCACCATTACTGCACTGGCAGGATATCTCCATCCGTCCTTTTTCATATAATGCATCAACTAAAATAAACGGATATACTGTTTCTGACGGTCGATTTCTAAACTTTTCAACTTACTCATTGAGACCTTGAATCCACGAACTTCATCCAATGAATTGCCCAAAAAAATCAACATCTTTCTTGTGCATTTCAATGAAAAAGAATATAATCTGACCTAAATTTTAATTGTTATTGCGGAAAAATAATATTGCTTAAATAGTGGGCATAAAAGGTGGGACTTGTGAGAAGAACGTACTTGCTGGTTATTGCTTGTATAATTTCGCATATATTGGCGTTAAAGGCCTTGGCCTATTTTGACAACCAATCTGCTGATTTTGTCATTGGTCAGCCTGATTTTACCAGCAGCCTTGACCAGCTTGATGCCTATCATTTGAAAGTACCCACAGGTTTGTTCAAGACAGACACCCAATTGTTTGTTGCAGATACTGATTGGCAACGGATATTAATATACAGTCTCGTGCCTTATGCAAGTTATCCGGCCGCTGATATTGTCATCGGCTGGGAAGATTATGCTTTATCTCCCATTGCGGATCCGCCTAAAGCAAACCGGTTGAGTAAACCGACTAAAATGATTATCGCTGACAACAAATTAGTTGTAGTAGACGCTCAAAACAACCGGGTGTTGATCTATAATAACCTTCCCACCACAAATGGCGCTTCAGCGGATATTGTGATCGGTCAGAATGATATGCAATCGAATTCTCCCAACCAAGGCCTGGATGAGCCGGATAGCCATACCTTGTATTATCCCATGTGTGTGGCTTCAGACGGTAAGAAATTATTTATCGCGGACGCGTATAATAACCGCGTACTGATCTTCAACAACATCCCCACAACGCATGATGCACAGGCGGATGTGGTGATCGGGCAGCCGGATTTTTCCGGGAAAAGGTATAATTATAACGGGGATGTCGGACCGAAAGGATTGCATCAACCGCATGTGGTTTATTATCATAATCAGCGCCTTTTTATCTCTGATTCATTTAATAACCGGGTGTTGATCTATAGTTCGATTCCCAATAACAATTTTGCCGGCGCGGATATTGTCATCGGGCAGCCGGATATGTACTCCTGTGCTCCCAATCAGCAGTCTGGAGATCAGAAAGAATGGGATTATTTTAACTATCCCCCAACCAGCCGTACGCTCTGTTTACCTGCCGGACTATGTATTCAGGACACCCGGCTCTTTATCGCAGACCAGGCCAATAACCGGGTGCTGATCTATAATACCATTCCAGAGACAAACAATGCCCAGGCGGACATGGTAATCGGGCAAAAAACCATAGCTTATAAAAAAAGCAATAAGGGCGGGCAATTAAACGCCACCACGCTTTTCTATCCATCGGATGTTGTGGCAGATAGTGACTTGATTTATGTTTCTGATACATATAATCATCGTACCTTGGTTTTTAGGGACACGACTCCGACAGTAGAACCATTTCACAAGGGAGGCTATGCCACACCCAATCCGTTTATACCGGCTGCAGGGCAAACCGTGTATTTTAACTTTCAGCTGCATGATACCAATGCCGGGATTACCATACGCATCATGAATATTCGGGGACAGGTAGTGAGAACCATTCGCAATGAAAAAACCTGGGACGGCCGGAGCGAAAACGGGCGGTTGTGCGAGGGTGGGGTATATATTTATCAAATTGAGGCGGAAAATAAAAGAGTGACCGGCAAGGTTGTATTGATCAAATAAACCAAAGAATATTAATAATTATACATATTCGCTAAAGTAAAGAAAGCAAGATGGGCTGGATAGTCTCATTATTGACTATCGATCTGCTTTCCCTACTTGTATCACAGGGTTGGGCGGCGACAGCTACTTTTACTTCAACAAATAGTCCAACTATAAATCGAATAAAAGGACCCTTCACATTATTCCGCGAAAGTACAAATATACCCGATAGGGTTTTGTTTGTTTATTAATTTGCTAAAATGTACCCGAAAGGGTAAATATAGACTCCGGAAGTACCCCTTCGGGTATAATATATAAAAAACATCTTGATATTGTACCCTATAGGGTTTATTATTTAATAAAAATATTGGAGAACCACAGTGAATATTGCAAAAAAAGTGCGTGAATTACGTAAACAGGCTAAATTAACGCAAGAGGAATTTGCTCTACGTTGTGGAATCGGTCTGAGATTTGTGCGAGAGCTGGAAAGGGATAAGCCCACGGTTCGTTTGGACAAAGTAAATCAGGTTTTGGAATTTTTTGGATATCATTTAGAGGTTGTGCAAAATGAAAGGGAGTAAATTTAGAAGGGCGGAAATTCGTTATCAAAACGAGCGTGCCGGGGTTTTGGAAGAAATCGAGGGCGGTTATCGTTTTAGTTATGATAAGCATTTTTTAGAAAAAAAAATTTCCATTTCCGTATCAATGCCTTTTAATCAATCTATCCATGAAAACGAAGAGTTGTTTCCTTTTTTTATCGGCTTATTACCCGAAGGCTGGTATCTGGATACAGTATGTTCGACCTTGAAAATCGATAAAACCAATAGGTTTGGATTATTATTAGCGACCTGCCAGGATACTATTGGCGCGGTGAGCGTGTGGGAGATGAAATAAATATGGAAAGTTGTTTAAGTTGCGGAAAACCATTAACCGATGAAGTACCTATACACAAAGCTTGTCTGCGGAAAATTTTCAAGGTTAATTATCAGCCGCAAGTAAATATATCGCTGGCTGAAGTTTCTATTCAGGCCCAAAAAATGGCTGGGAAACTATCTATTTCAGGGGTTCAGCCTAAATTGTCTATGCGCCTCAATCGGCAGACTAAAGAGCTTGAAGTTGTGACAACCGACGGTGAATTTATATTGAAGCCGCAAGTCATTACCTTTCTGAATTTACCTCAAAATGAACAGTTGTGCATGACCATTGCCGCTCATCTGGGAATCGACATACCACCACATATGCTGTTACGACTAAAGGATCAAACTTGGGCGTATCTTGTGAAGCGATTTGACCGAATGGGACAAACAAAAATTCACCAGGAAGATTTTTTCCAGATTTTGGGAAAGCAAGACAAGTATCAGGGATCGGTGGAGGAAATCGGGAAAAAGCTAAAAATGGTTTCAAGCGTTCCTGGTTTGGATGTACAGCTCTTTTTTGAGAGAATATTGTTTTATTTCATAATAGGTAATGGCGACGCTCATTTTAAAAATTTCTCGATTTATTACACCGCCCCGAATTACATCCGTCTGGCCCCAGCGTATGATATTGTTTCTTCTAAATTGCTCATTCCCGGAGAAGAGGATTCGGCATTATCGATCAATGGCAAAAAGAATAAAATTACAGTCGAGGATTTTAAGGCCTTGGCTGATTACCTTGGAATCCCGCCCAAAGTCGTAGCCAACAAATTTTTAGACCAGGAAAAAATCATTAAGGAAATGATTCTGGATTCAAAATTGACAGAAGAGGAAAAAGACAGGCTGCTTCGAATTGTCCGGGAGAGAATGGCACGATTAATTAGTTCCAGGAGACATACATAATTAAAAAAGTGAACTACAGATGAACGAGGATCAACACGGATGAGTTTGAAGTATTTCCCTGGAAGAAGGCTTTGGAATATTATATAAATATGAAATGAATGTTTTTACAGAAGAGGATTAGGAATTACCATGGTGCAGAGGCAAACCTTGCCTGTGCCCGTCTTTTGGGTATGTTCGCCTATTGGATAAAATAAGAAATAGGAGGCTGGAGAAATGTTCAAATATTTGCCGGGGATACTTGGAGTAATAATAGTACTGGGTTTTATCATTTTTTTATTTAATGAAACACCGTTTTTATACAGTGAGACTAAAGAATATCAAGTGTCAAAACCGGAGGAATGGGCTGTGTCCGAAGTATCGCCAATGTTTTTGACTGAACCTAAAAAAGCCGGCGTTATTCTCTTTTTGCACAGTTATAAATCCTCTCCCAATGATTTTAAAAAAGTGGCTGAAGCTTTTTTAGAAAAATACAATGTGGTTATTCCGCTCTATCCCGGGCATGGAACCAAAGCGAAGGATTTTAAAAAGACATATTTTGCGCAATGGCAGGCTTGTGCGCGCGATACGTATCTGGATTTGAGGACGAAATATGACAAGGTCTATATATGCGGTTTGTCCATGGGAGGAACGATTGCACTTACGTTGGCTGAAGAATTCAATGCTGATTTAGCGCCTGATGGTATTATTACCATTGCAGCGCCGGCTTTTTTTAATAATGTATTGGGTGCGGGTGTTTTGTATGATTGGCGTGTCTATTTGGTACGTTTTATCTCATGGATAATAGCGGAGATTGATGAAATTAAACCTGAAGTGGATGAGGATGGAGCAGAACACTTTTGGTATCAAGGCAAAAATTATTGTAAACAAGTCTATAGTTTGAAAATGGGCATGTATCAGGCACGGAAAAGACTATTACAAATAAAGGCGCCGATCCTTATTATGCATTCCAAAGGGGATAAATCCGCGCTTTTTGAGAATATGGCTTATATTGCCAATAAGGTTTCATCCCAGGTAATTCAGACCAAAGAATTTGATCTGACAAATTGGGAACATAACCGGCATCTTTTAACCCTTTACAAAACCAGTCAAGGCGAAGTGATTAAAGCCATTGAGGCGTTTTTAGTGCAAATCGAACGCTAGCGCAGCTCAGCGGGAAAAGTGGTGTTAATAAAGTAGGGGCGACCTGCGGGTCGCCCTTTAAATAAAATATTAAGCAAATCCGAAGCTCGAATATCGAAATGTGAAACAAAGTTAAAGGCAAAAGGCAAATTCTAAATACGAAATTCGAAACAATTTCAGATACGGAGTTTGTTATCTGGTCTGGGATGAATATTCATTCTTCTTAAGAAATAATCTGAAATAAATTTACGAGATTTGCATCTATAAAGTGTACCTAATTTTAAATAAGAAAACTGTGAAAATAACATGACATATGGAAAGGGACAAAGTATAATTCCCCTCAAAATACAATGCACGAAAAATTCAACAAAGGGTAATAATAATGAAACTTAAAAGCCTTTTTATTTTTCTCTTTTTGATAATTTCTCTTAATTCCCCAATTTCAGCCTATTTTATGGATTTTGCCAATGGTGTCCGGCCGTCCGGTATGGGTGAGGCATTTGTGGCAGTGGCGGATGATGCCAATTCAGCGCTTTTTAATCCGGCCGGTTATGCCCGTTTGGATGCCTGGGAATTGACCGGTATGTACGCGGATCTGTACTCCAACCTCAATGTACGACTCTACAATGAAGCTGATGATGGATTTGGCTATAATTTTATATCTTTGGGAGTGCCGGTTGGATTTTTAGGAGGTGGGCTGGGTGCCGGTTGGACGCAGTTTAATACTGTTTTTTACCAGGAAAATACAGTGACGCTATCATACGGCAAACGCTTGTGGGAACCCTATATTATGGACAGCGGTGTATTTCTGGATGTGGGTGCTTCTGTAAAACTTTTGCACTGGATGGTGGAAGGTGGGGAGTATGTAACTCCTGAGATTTTCACCAAGGGAACGGAAAAGTATGGTTTTACAGCTGATGTGGGAATTCTGGCTTCTTTATTTGAAGGCTTCAATATTGGCTTGAGTGTGGACAATGTAATCCCAGCCAATGTCGGTATGTTTGTGGAGGAAATTGTGCCGGCTATTTATCGTGTTGGTACTGCCTATACATATACGTTTCCTGCCAAGCAGGAATGGCTGGATTCTTTGATGGTCACAGCGGAATTATCCGCGCGCAATTGGGTATATGTCCCAAAGTTTGGCGTTGAGTCCCGGTGGTTCAATTATTTGGTTGCTCTGCGCGCCGGTGTGAATGCAGAGCGTTTTACCAGTGGTCTGAGTTTTTGCTATGCCGGTTTGGAAGCGGATTTGGGACTTCAACTGGATTACGCATTTTCCTATCCTTTTCAGTTGGCTGATTCTTTGGGCACACATCGGGTGGGCATGACCGTACGGTGGGGTAGTCTGGAGAAACAACAAGATGCTAAAGTGCGAAAAACTCTGGAAGTCATGGCAACAGCCAATGCGGTAATAAAAAAATCCAGTACAGCGCAAAAGCTGGCAGAGGAAGTAGCGCTGATTTTGCGGGCTGCGATTGAGCTTTCCAAAACAGAGGATCCAAACAAAGCGCAGAAGATTAAGGCGGCGATAGAGAGCTGTAGCGATAAAATTTTTACTGCCAAATTGAATGCCAAAATAGCCCTGGAAAAGGCTGAGGAGAGCAGTGAAAAAATATTAAATATAGCCTCAGAAGCGAATGAAACTGTGGTCAAAGTTGAAATTGAAATCAAAAAAGTGCAAAGCTTATATGAAACCCTGATTCTCGAACTAAAAGCAGCGGAAATTTCAAAACTGGATACTGAAAAAGCAGTGGTGATTCAGGACAAATATCCGAATAAAATAGTGGTGGGAATCGAAAAAAAGGTTTTTACGGATTTTGGAAATCTGAAGGAGATTAACAGCATAACCAATTATCTGAGAAAACATATTGAAAAAACCAGCGGTCTGGAAGTGGAGTGGAAATACGTCAGTCCGGCGGAAATGCAATTGGGTTTGAGACAAGGAGAGATAGATATCCTGGTTTCGTATGAATCGGATTTTGCCAAGTTTGAAAAAGATGATCTGATTCAACCCCAAGTAACCATTCAATCCCATGGCAAGACCAGTCAGCAGTGTTGTTTGTTGGTATTGGCAGATAGTGAAATTAAAGCAGCCGAAGATTTACACGGTAAGCGGATTGGGTACTCGAATATACGGCTGAAAAGAATGTTAAAGGATGATTTTTATCAAACCGTTGACGGTTTTTCAACAGACACTTATTTTAAGTTCCTGGAAAAACACAAGCATGTCCGGGGAAGCTTAACAGCATTACAAATGGACGTGGTTGATGCTGTGGTTGAATATGAGTATATATTGGATGTTATTAAAAAGGGACCCGATTTGCCAAAAGTTAAAATCATTGCCCGTTCCCAAGCCAAGCCTAATACGTATTTATATGTGACATCTTCGCAAAACAAGACGAAGAACGGGCAAATGGATTTGCTGATGGCAGCCTTGCTGAAGTTTCATTCTGATCCCAAGGCCAAGGAATTTCTGGAGTTTTTTAAGATTGAGCGTTTTGTGCCAAGTAAGTAAGGGGAAACAGGGAAAACATGGGGAAACCAAAGAAAAAAAGAGAATTCAAGGAGTATTGGATTTTAATCCTTGGAGTGGTTATAATTTTGTTATCCTTTGTTGCCATTGGCACGATTTGGTCTAATGTCCAGCGCTTTGAAAAATTGCGTCACGCGGAGCATGAGAATTTTACCAAAAACATTTCTAAAACAGCAGACTACTTTTTATCAAATAAAGATTACGTGGATTTTTCAAAGACCAGAAAATTATTAAAAGAGATTAATTTTTTGGATGAAATTGCTGTTTTTATAGATGGAAAACAAGTACTGCCTTCTGCTGACGAAAAAATCACGTGGCCGGCGCAAATGGACGCTAAGGATCAATCCTCCTTTTTAAATCGCAAAACACAAAAACTGTATGTGCAGCAGAACTTGAATTATCATGAAGAAAATCAGGCACGTATAAAAACCATATTTTCCCTGGCAGAATACCAGGCTCCCAAAAATGGTATTTTGCAGGCATTTGCTGTGATTGGTTTTCTACTGTTGATATTGGCCGGTCTCGGAATTTGGTTGTATACTACCCATCACAAATTAAAGAAAACCGAGAAAACCAAGGCAGATATGATCTATGGCATTACTCATGACGCGAAACAGGACTTGTTTATCATTAATACAAAATTATCTTCGCTTTTAGGAAAACTGGATGAAAATAAAAAAATAGTTGATTTGAAAAAGGACTTGAAAATATCTAAAGAAAGTACGGATTCGATTTATCGTTTTGTGGATAATCTTAATGATCAACAGAAGCTGGAAGAAGGAAAAACAGAGATTAGAATTGAAACGATGGATATCACTGAAAGTGTTGTGTCCGTAATGCAAGCAATAGAAGAACATATGGCCAAACGCGGAATGCGCTATAAATATAATAAAAATACCGGGCCTTTTTATGTCGAAGCGGATCCGCAAGTATTAAAAAGAATAATAAAGAATCTGCTTCATAATGCCATGAAATTTTCGCCTTTTAACACGGAAATTGGCATACGTATTGAAAAACAGGAGGAAATGGTAAGGATCTTAATCAGTGATCAAGGTCCGGGGATTTATAAAAAAGATTGGGAAAAGATATTTCAACCGTATATGCAATTGAATCCCAATAAAGAAGGTATGGGACTTGGATTGGCTACTTCGCGAAAATTGGCAGAGCTTATGGAAGGTAGTTTGGGGGTTTCAAACAGTGTGCAGGGTAAAGGCGCTGAATTTTTCTTGACTATACCAACAGCTTGAGAATTTTTTATAAGGAGTGTGGCTGTGTCAAAAATATTAATTATTGAAGATAACATTGATGTAGTGGAAGCCCTGAAAGGGAAATTCGAAGATGAAGGATATACGGTAGAGTATCACCTACAGAAAGAAGGTGTGTTGCAGAAGATAGAGAAATTCGCGCCGAATTTGATTACCCTGGATATTAGCTTTAGCGATGAAAATGATACTGTGGGAATAGATATTCTAAAAGAACTTCGGGATAATTATCCGAATACATCCGAATTGCCTGTGTTTGTTATCAGTGGAACAATGGATGCGCCACGCCTGGAAAAGCTGACCGCTTTAGGTATCACAGGATACTTTTTGAAAGATGATTGTGGGTATGAAAGAGTATTGGAGAAAATCAAAGATTGTCTATTAGCCTCTAAAAATATCGTTTCCGGCATTCAGGACACGGAAAGTGAAATGATTGGGAAGGCGCCCGCTTTTTTAGAAGCAATGTGGCATATCAGCAATGCCGCTAAAGCAGAGAGCAATCTGCTGATTCAAGGGAAAACCGGGACCGGTAAAGAAGTCGCTGCTCAGTACTACCGGAGAAACAGTCCGAGAAAAGACCGGCCTTTTGTTACGATTCTTTGTTCGGCTTTTCCGGGTGATCTCTTTGAAACAGAAGTTTTTGGAACGGTGCCGGGAGCATTTCCGCAAGCGAAAAATAAAAAGGGGATGGTGGAAGAAGCGCAAGGCGGGATTGTATTTTTTGATGAGATTGCTGAATTAACCGAGGCGCATCAGGCGAAATTATTAAGATTAACTCAGCATAAGACTTTTAATAGAATTGGTTCGAGTGAACCCAGGCACGTTGATGCTGTTTTCATATTTGCCACCAACCGTGATTTAATTACGGAAGTTCAAAAAAACAAATTCAGAGAAGATTTATATTACCGTTTGGAAACCAGTAAAGTGGAACTCCCTGCTTTGCGGGAACGTTTAAACGATATTCCCATACTGGTTGAGCATTTTTTGAGGAAATGCAACATCGAAAAGAAGAAAAATATATTAAAAGTAGACGATGAAATAATTGGACGTTTTAAAAAAATGAGCTGGAAAGGTAATATACGCCGTTTGGAGAGTTATATTGAGAACGCGGTGGATAATTGCCAGGGTGATACAATAAAATTGAAAGATCTTGAGAAAAAATTTGCCGATGAGTTGAAGATTGAGAATGAACAAGAGGTGGTACAGGGATCGGAATTCAATAAAGAAATCAAATATTCTGATTTCAAGCAGCTTTTGGACAAGACCAGAGAAGGCATGGAAAGAGAGTATTACACCTATCATTTGGAACAGAATAAAGGGAATGTTTTAAAGACCTCGCAAGCCTTGGGCATGGCAAATGCCTATTTACGGCAGACTATGAAGCGGTTGGGTATTGAGAAAAAATAACTACACCAAAAGATCAAAAAACAAATTCGAAATACGAATATCGAAATTCGAAACAAATAAGGAGTTGAGATAATGATCAAGGAAATGATGAATAAAATTGTGGAGCAGCAGGATTTGTCTCGGGAAGAAGCGCGCCTTAGTATGGAAATCATCATGAAAGGCGCGGCCACTTCAGCGCAAATTGCGGCTTTTATTACAGCCTTGCGCATGAAAGGCGAGACTGTGGAAGAAATCACCGGCTGCGCGCAAGCCATGCGCGCGGCAGCAGCCACCATTCAGGTGGGAGCAGATCATGGGATTGTGGTGGATACCTGCGGGACCGGAGGCGATCATTCCAACACCTTTAATATTTCATCTGCTGTGGCAATCGTAGCCGCGGCTGCCGGTTTGACTGTGGCCAAGCATGGCAACCGCTCGGTTTCTTCCAAATCCGGGAGTGCGGATGTATTGGAAACCTTGGGTGTGCAGATTGCCTTGCCGGCGGAAAAAGTACAGCAGAGTATTGAGCAAGCCGGTATCGGTTTTCTATTTGCTCCGAATTTTCATCCTGCTATGAAGCATGCCGGCGGTCCGCGCCGGGAAATAGGCATTCGCACTATTTTTAATATTTTGGGGCCACTGTGCAATCCGGCTCAGGCCAATGTGCAGGTTTTGGGAGTGTATGCCGCCGAACTGACTGAAGTGTTGGCTGACGTGTTGGGAAAACTGGGTGTGCGTAAAGCCTTGGTGGTGCATGGCAATGATCATTTGGATGAATTCTCAATCACCGGACCAACGCAGGTCAGTGAAGTCAATGCTGATGGAAAAGTAAAGACTTATACCGTGACGCCTGAAGATTTTGGACTCGCGACCGCGTCCTTACAAGATATTCAAGGCGGAGACGCGCAGCAGAACGCGGAAATCATGCAGAAAATATTTAATAACGAGGCCGGTGCCAAGCTGGATGCTGTACTCATGAATTCAGCGGCAATCCTGGTGGCAGCAGAAAAAGCCAAGGATTTCAAACAGGGTGTTGAACAGGCTCGCGAGATTATTGCATCCGGAAAAGCCAAACGGAAATTGGCGGAATGGATTGAAGTTAGCCGGAAATTGGCCGGATAATTATTCGGCGACATCGTTCGCGTGTTTGTTCGCAAACAATACCTGTAGGGAATGGTCGCGACCATTCCCTACAATTTATTTTGATGACAATATATGCAATACATCACCGTCCTGCACCGGATATTCTTTTTTTTCGGACCGCATCCAGCCGCGCTTGGTCGCTTCCTGTTCAGAACCGCATTCCAATAACCGGTCGCAGTGAATCACTTCTGCGCGCACAAAATGATCCATCAGATCATTATGGATTACACCGGCCGCCTCACGTACCGGAGAACCGGCTTTGAGAGTCCAGGCGCGTACCTCATCCTCGCCCACAGTTAAGAAACTGATGAGTCCGGCAGTGGCATAAGCTTGTTTGACAAAGGTATTTTTTCCATCCAAAGGAAGGTTGTATTCCTGAGCAAAGACTTCCCGCTCATCCGTCGGCAATTCCTGCAGATCTTTTTCCAGTTTGGCATACATCCGGACCACCGGCAGACCGCGTTTGGCAGCCGCGGCTTCCAGGGCCTGAAGGCCTGTTGGCTGGGAAGCGCTGGCTTCTTCAGATAAATTCACCACCACAAACATGGGTTGGCGGGTTAAAAAACTGTACGAATTCAATTCTTTCCAAATATCCGGAGTCAGTTCCAAGGCTGAGAGAAAAGTATTTTCTTCCAAAGTCGCACTTAACTTTTCGAAAACCTCTTTTTCCGGCACCCCGGCCAGGGTGTTGGCTTTTTGCGGTTTTTTTAAGCGCTCCAGCTTTCGCTCTACCTGATCCAAGTCCGAAAGTATTAATTCAGAGAGACAAAAATCCAGTTCATTAGTCATAGCCTTTTCATCCTGGCCTGGAGTATAGCCATTAATAACAATAGCCAGGGCATCCATAAGTTTCAGATGATTCAAAGATTTATTATTGTTATCCCGGTCACCGGGGGAGAGGCGGTTGATATCAACAAACGTGATCTTGGCATAGATCGTTTTTTTAGGTTTATATAAAGCGGATAATTTATCCACCCGTTCATCCGGCACATCTACGGCCGCAGTATTGGCCTTATCCGGAGAAAGAAACGCTCCCTGAGTATTGCTAAGTAATTCAAATAAAGTGGTCTTACCACTGGCTTCAGCGCCGAGAAAACCGACCTGCATGCGTATACCTCTTTCTGGTACATCTGTGGATGTACGGAATAATTTTGAATGGATGGTAATTCTAGCCGGAATCGCGTTGGTTGTCAATACAAGTAGGGGCGAACCTTGTGTTCGCCCGATAATAACGTAGGTGCGTATTACATACGCCCAATGCCGCAGGAGGGAACCCCTGCACCGTATGGTGCAGGGCAGGGGAAGTTAACCGGTTATCCGGACAATGATGAGCGACAATCAAAATTACC